>CAYGLI010000112.1:0-2513 GCA_964350795.1 uncultured Micavibrio sp. | reverse complement strand
CATACCTAATGATATATTTTAGTTTCATAAGTTATTCAAGTGAGAGAGAAAAATGCCAGATAATAAAAATCCATGGGGCAACCCGTCGAACAAACCATCAAACGGGAACAGACCAACAGGTGGCGTTAGCGATCTACCTGATTTGGATGAATTGTTACGCAAGGCCAAGGAACGATTTGGTGGTGGTAATGGTGATGATGGATCAGGCAAAACAATTTTATTTGGATTGTTAATTGTTGGAGCATTATGGATGGCTAGCGGTTTTTACCGTGTCCTACCAAATGAAAACGCGGTTATTCAGCGTTTTGGAGAATTAAACCGCACACAAACAGAACCAGGTATGGGATACCGCCTGCCATGGCCTGTCGAGGCAATGACAAAGGTGAATGTTACCGAAGATCGCCGCCTAACAATTGGGTTTGCAGGTAATGGTCGGTTTGAACAAGATATTGCCGCGGAATCACAAATGTTGACATCTGACGCAAACATTGTCGATATCGATGTTGTGGTGATTTGGAATATTCAAAACGCCCATGACTATATTTTTAATATTCGGGCTCAGGAAGACACAATCAAACGCGTTGCGGAATCCACCACGCGTGAGGTTGTTGGACAAACAGAATTACAGCCATTAATTACAACAGGCCGTGAAAATGTTGCCCAACGCATTCAGAAATTAACACAAGATACACTTGACGCTTATGGGTCTGGTGTTGCGATTAAACAGGTTTTGATCCAAGACGCGACGGTTCATCCACAGGTCATGGAGGCCTTTGACGATGTTGTTGCCGCGGGACAAGACGCGGAACGTTTTCAAAACGAAGCGACAATTTACAAAAATGATATTTTGCCCCGTGCACGAGGAGAGGCCATCCGTATGATTCAAGAGGCCGAAGGTTATAAAGACGCCCGTATCGCCCGTGCCGAAGGGGAGGCAGAACGTTTTAACCAATTATACGATGCCTATAAAGGTGGACGCGATGTAACACGTGAACGTATTTACATTGAAACAATGGAAGAAGTGATGGGCAACGCCGAAAAAACAATTATCGACCAAGAACAAGGCAACTCAGGCGTTGTGCCTTACTTGCCCTTAAACCGTAGTGGAGGAACACAATAATGAACTCTAAAAAATTACCAATCATTGCCATTATTGTTGGGGTTATATTAATCGTATTATCCCTCTCCGTCTTCACCGTTGACGAGCGCAAAAGCGCGATCGTCCTGCAATTCGGACAACCAAAACAGGTTTATACTGAGGCTGGGCTGAAATTTAAACTGCCCTTCCCCATTCAAAATGTTCGTTACTACGAAAAACGTATTTTGGAGGTTGACCCTGCGCCACGCCGTGTGAATATTTCATCCGATCGTAACAACCCGTTATTAGAAGACGGAACGATGGATCCAAAATTAATTGAGGAAGTCAGTGGCGAACCAATCATCGTTGATACATTTGCGCGGTATAAAATTACTGACCCGCTATTATTCTTACAACGTCTTCAGACCGAGGCGCGCGCCCGTCAACAAATTGAAAATGTTATGGATTCGGCAACGCGTGACGTGTTGGGTGGATCGACATTGCGTGAAATTTTATCCCCTGCGCGTGGTGATTTGATGGTGCGTATTCGTGACCGTGTGAATATGGAGATGGAACCCCGCGGTGTTGAAATTGTTGATATTCGTATCGTGCGTGCCGACCTGACGGAACGCCTTCAGACATCGACCGTTAATCGTATGATTACCGAACGGAATGAGGTCGCGACAAAAACACGTGCCAATGGTCAAGAAAAAGCCTTGGAAATTCGTTCCACCGCCGATAAGGAGCGAACAGTTTTATTAGCCGAAGCGGGAAAAACAGCGCAAATCCTGAAAGGGGAAGGCGACAAGGCCGCAACGGAAATTTACAACAAGGCCTATAACCGCGATGCCGATTTCTATGCCTTCACCCGATCCATGGAGGCCTATAAAACATCAATGGGTGAAAAGGGTGAAACAAAAATGATTTTATCACCTGATTCCGCATTCTTAAAATATTTAAGCGATAAAAATTAGGAAGAATATGTCACCATATTCTTGCCTGATTTATTGATGATACTTTAAATAATAAAATTATAACTTCGCGCACTTGCGTCTTCGTGGTAAAAAATAATTTAAATTTTAAGTGGAGATAAATATTGTGACTTTAATCAAAAATAAAAAAGACCTGTTCATTCTTGGTGGTTTTTCAATGCTGGCCAAATTTTTATTTATATTTCTAATCGCGCAAGGAACAATCGCCAATGCCGCACCCGCCCCCGAATCTTTTGCTGATTTGGCGGAACGGTTGTTACCATCTGTGGTAAATATTTCATCCACCCAAAAAGTCAAAGAACAACCCGAAATACAAACGCGTCGCGGCAATCCGTTTGGTGGAATGCCCCAATTCCCAGATGGGCACCCATTCAACGATTTCTTTGATGATTTTTTGGCCCTCAATTTGATTTTATGCCGCCACAAGGTCAACGCCGCCAAAT
>CAYGLI010000111.1:0-2670 GCA_964350795.1 uncultured Micavibrio sp. | reverse complement strand
CGGTTTTACCAACACCGGCACCACCAAACAAACCAATTTTACCACCCTTGGCATAAGGACAAAGAAGGTCAACAACCTTGATCCCCGTTACCAATTGTTCTGTCGCACCCGCTTGGTCGACAAATGCAGGAGCCTTACGGTGAATTCCCCATTTTTGTTTTGTTTTTGGTTGTGGACGGTCATCAATGGCGTTTCCTGACACGTCAAAAATACGACCCAATGTTTCATTCCCAACAGGCACGGCAATTGAATCACCCGTATCAACAACGTCTTGACCACGCATTAGGCCGTCTGTTGTATCCATTGCGATACAACGCACGGTGTTTTCACCCAAATGTTGTGCGACCTCCATCACAAGAACCTTGTTATCGTTCCCTGCGTTTTTGGTTTCAACCGCGTTCAAAATCGCGGGCACATCGCCATCGTTAAATTGCACATCGACAACCGCGCCGAGTACTTGGGTTATAATTCCTTTTGCTTTTGCCATTTTTCTTTCCTCTTTTTAAATTCTTTCTTTTTATTCTTTTTTCACCACAGAGAACACGGAGTTCACGGAGGTCTAATTAAAAATCAATTTTCCTACATTTCTCCCAGTTTTTAATCCACCATTAAAACCCAATACATTCCAGACAAGTAGAATACTTATATTATTTCCATCATCGTAAGATTTAGAACACATTTTTTTCAAAGAATTAGCAAAATCTTTACGAACACCCTTACTAACTTTTCTAAGATCGACGTCTCTTAAATCTTCTTTCAACTTTCTTAATAAATTATGATACTCAGGTTTTGGCACAGCAATTGAACAACAGATTTCTTCTGTCGCTCTATTTAAGGTTACAGTGTCACGCATTTCATCCATTGAAACAACGACGGCACCTGCAAAACCTTTTTGAGCTCTATCAACCATCTTAAACAGCCTCCGCGCCTGAAATGATTTCAATCAATTCTTTTGTAATATATGCCTGACGGGCGCGGTTGTATTGTAGGGTTAGGTCTTTGATTTTATCGCCTGCATTCTTTGTGGCGTTGTCCATGGCGGTCATACGGGCGGCTTGTTCACCAGCCGCGCTGTCTAGCAATCTTGAAAAAATTTGAACGGATATATTTTTTGGTAATAATTCATCCAAAATTTCTTCTTCGGTTGGTTCAAACCCATATGGCGTTTCCGTCATGATATCGTCGGCATTATCCTCCATATTATCGATTGTTTCTTCGGCAAAGGTGAATGGAATTAATTGTGACGCGGTTGGCACCTGTGCCAAAACAGAACGGAATTCGTTTGAAAGCAATGAACACACATCAAATTCAGCGTTAGAAAATAAATTCAAAACATAATCGGCAATTTCCTGAACCTCGGCAAATTCAACACCCGCCTTTGTTTTACCAATCCCTGTAAAAGATTTAATAATTAAATGAGAATATTCACGTTTTAAAAAATCACGACCCTTACGACCAACGGTCACAATTTTAATTTCCTTCCCATCATCCAACAATTCATCAATCATAATTTTTGTTTTACGAAGAAGATTACCATTAAACCCACCACATAATCCGCGGTCAGAGGTTATCACCAATAATAAATGCGTTTTATCAGACCCCGTGCCAGCCAATAAAGGTGAGCTTCCCGCGCCAATTTGAACCCCCGCGGCAACACGTGCCATCACCTTTGACATGGCGTGGGCGTATGGTTGTGATGCCTCAGCCTTATCCTGAGCGCGTTTCAATTTTGACGCCGCAACCATTTTCATCGCCGAAGTAATTTTCTTCGTCGATTTAACGGATGCGATACGGTCTCTATAATCTTTTAAACTTGGCATGTTCTATTTCTATTCACTCTTGATATTGCGCCTCCCGATTTTGGAACAGCTATAACATTGATTTTATCTAGCTCTCCATCAACGAATATAATACTGGCACCTTCTGGGATTTCCTCTGTCTGGCACAAAACATAAAATTCATGTGTTAATCTTTTTTTATCAACTTCTAATTTTAAACCTGGAGGTGGATTTACACCCATTTTCAATCGAGAAAATTTTGCCCTCGATGGATTATCCAACAATCTGCTTTCAATATAATCTATGAACTTCAACTCCTCTTTATAATTTTAATTTCAAGTCAACTAAGAGAGAACCCTCAACTAAGCCGCCTTTTTCTGTGATTTAAATCCATCGGTATATTTCCCAACGAAATCATGCAATTGTTTTTCCAAATCATCATCGAGTTTTTCGTTTTTGGTGATTGTATCCAAAATTTTCTTACCTGATGAACGGAGTGATTGCAACAATCCTGACTCGTATGCCGTGACATCCTTAACGGCAACGCCATCCAAATACCCCTTCACACCAGAGAAGATAACCGCAACCTCTTCCGCCGTTGTCAAAGGCGAATATTGCGGTTGTTTCAACAATTCAGTCAAACGCGCACCACGTGCCAATAATTTTTGCGTTGAGGCATCAAGGTCAGACGCGAATTGCGCGAACGCTTCCATCTCACGGTACTGAGCAAGCTCAAGCTTGATAGAACCAGAAACCTGTTTCATCGCCTTAATTTGCGCCGCAGACCCAACACGGGACACGGACAAACCAACGTTAATCGCCGGACGAATCCCCTTGAAGAACAAGTTTGTTTCAAGGAAAATTTGACCATCCGTAATCGAAATCACGTTTG
>CAYGLI010000110.1:0-2765 GCA_964350795.1 uncultured Micavibrio sp. | reverse complement strand
TCACTCCGTATGGGTGCGCTTGGTATTCGTATCAACGTATCTGGTCGTTTGGGTGGTGCAGACATCGCGCGGACTGAATGGTACCGCGAAGGTCGCGTTCCATTGCACACATTACGCGCCGACATTGATTATGGTTTTGCCGAGGCATTAACAACTTACGGAATTATCGGTGTTAAGGTTTGGTTGTATAAAGGAGACGTTATGGCACATGATCCAATGGGCCGTGATAAGAACCTTGCCAACGAACAAGGGTTTGGTACAGAAAACAATAACCGCGGTGGAAACCGTAATAATTAAAATTGTTTCTTTTTCCGCGTGGCGTCGTTCATCTTCGCCTCGCGTATTATTCATACGCGTCGGCTCAATGGCTTAGCCACACGAAAAAATATTTCAATTTTAGATTAAAGTTAATTAAGAGAGCCGAAAGGCTCTTTTTTTGTTGTTTACTAAAAATCATTCTGTTTATATATGATTATGAAATTAACCAAACAACAATTTTATGATTTTACTTATGCTGATGTGGTTAATGGGGATGTTCTTTTTTACGGAAAGGATGCTAATAGACCTATGTTGAGAACGACCTTTACAAGTGTTAGTGATTTAGAAGCAGCTTTGAAAAGACCTTTGGTTGTTTGTGAAGATGATTACGGAATGTCGTTACACTCGATTGAAGGTTTAATAAGTGACATAGTCTTAACGCTTGGAGAAGATTCTTATGTCGAAAGTATGGAGCATATTGATCAAATAGCAGTAAAATTAGACCAAACACATGCAGAAGTTTATGGCCTGATACTTAATGATTTCCAACAATGGCTAAAGGATAATCCTATTTGGTTTGGTGCCGAAATGACACGAAACAATCTTGACGCATTGAAATCACATTCAAAGCCTCTTCAGTTAGGTTTATAGTATCTATGCCTACCTTCTAGGGATGACGATATTGAGGAGAAAAAACTTTGCGCTTTCGCGTCTTTGTTGTTCCTCTTGTCATTCTGGGCGTAGCGAAGAATCTCTTTCAATCAAACAAGACCCTTCTTCGTTGCACTCCTCAGGATGACAAATGTATAAAATTCTTAAAAAAACATTAAATAAGGGTTGCAATGCTTCCGCCTTTCGCGTTATATTGCGCCAGAATTTAACAAAAAGTATCAATAGGTGCTTTGAAACATACGGAAACTCTGGTTTTTATTAAAATCAAAAGTCTGTGTGAATAATAATTTTTTATGTGGAGAGCTGAGATATGTTACAGCCTAAGAAAACAAAATACAGAAAAGCCCATAAGGGTCGCATCCATGGTAATGCCAAGGGCGGAACAGATTTGAACTTTGGTTCAATCGGCCTAAAGGCTTTGTCACCTGATCGTGTCACGGCACGTCAAATTGAGGCGGCACGTCGTGCGATTACACGTCACATCCGTCGTCAGGGTAAATTATGGATTCGCATCTTCCCTGATGTGCCTGTGACAAAGAAACCTCTTGAGGTTCGTCAAGGTAAGGGTAAGGGGTCTGTTGAATTTTGGGCGGCACGCGTTAAGCCGGGTCGTATCATGTTTGAAATGGACGGTGTTCCACATGATTTGGCCGTTGGTGCGTTAGAGCGTGCGCAAATGAAATTGCCATTAAAATCTAAAATTGTTACACGGATTGGTGAGTAGAGATGAGCTTTGAAAATTTAAAAACAAAAACAAAAGATGAGTTGGTAAAAGCTCTTCTCGATTTGAAAAAAGACCAAATGGAAATGCGTTTCAAGCATTCAGGTGGTCAATTGGATAAAACACATGAGGTTCGTAAGATGCGTCGCGAGATTGCGCGCGTTCAAACGGCCTTAAATGCCCCTGCAGAAGTTAAGAAAGCTAAGGCTGAGAAAGCTCCTGCAAAAAAGAAAACAACAGCTAAAAAAGCTGAAAAAGCAGCGTAAGGAATTAGAGATATGCCACGTCGTATATTAGAAGGTAAAGTATTGAGCGCAAAACAAGACAAGACAGTGACTGTCTTAGTTGAGAGCCGTTATATGCACCCAATCTATAAAAAGTATTTGAAAAAGTCGAAAAAATTTGCCGCACATGATGAGGGAAATTCAGTCAAAGAAGGTGATATGGTTCGTATTATTGAATGTGCGCCAATTTCAAAAAATAAGAAATTCACTGTTTACACAGGTACGGAAGAAGCGGCACCAGTGAAAACAGAAGAGAAAAAGCCGGTGGCGAAAAAGGCGGAACCTAAAAAGGAAGAAGCCAAAAAGCCCGCGGCAAAGAAGACAACAGCTAAAAAGGCTCCTGCTAAAAAAGCAGCAGTCAAAAAAGACGATAAGTAAGAATTTAAGGTAAAGGGCAAAAGCCATGATACAAATGCAATCTGTTTGTGAAGTCGCTGATAACTCTGGTGCGAAAAAAGTAATGTGCATCAAGGTTCCAGGTGGCTCAAATAAAAATGACGCAAATATCGGCGAGCAAATCGTTGTGTCAATCCGTGAGGCATTGCCACGCGGTCGTGTTAAAAAGGGTCAGGTTATGAAGGCTGTGATCGTGCGTACGAAAAAAGGAATTCAACGTAAGGATGGTTCTGTTATTCGTTTTGACACAAATGCAGTTGTTTTGGTTAACCCAAACAAAGAGCCAGTTGGAACTCGTATCTTTGGCCCTGTGACAAGAGAATTAAGAAATGAAGGCTATATGAAGATTATTTCATTGGCTGAAGAGGTGTTGTAATCATGTCGAATGCAAAAATGAAAATTAAAAAAGGTGATCAGGTTGTTGTAACAACAGG
>CAYGLI010000109.1:0-2820 GCA_964350795.1 uncultured Micavibrio sp. | reverse complement strand
TTAGCGGAGGTATCTCCGCTTACAAATCAGTTGTACTCATCCGCGTTATTAAAAAATCAGGTGGGCAGGTGAAATGTATTCTCACCCACGGCGGGTCGCAATTTGTGACTCCCCTATCCATTTCCGCACTCTCAAACGAAAAATGTTATATGGATTTATGGAATATTGATGAAGAAATGGACATGGGGCACATTCAATTATCCCGTTGGGCAAATGTTGTTGTCGTTGCGCCAGCCACCGGGAATTTAATGGCGAAAATGGCACATGGCATGGCGGATGATTTAGCCTCGACATGTTTATTGGCAACAAACAAACCCGTCATGATTGCACCCGCCATGAACCCCGAAATGTGGAATAACGCGGCAACACAGAATAATTTACAAACATTGACAAACCGTGAAATCAAAATTATTCACCCCACAGACGGTGACATGGCCTGTGGTGAAACAGGCACAGGCCGAATGGTTGAAGCGGAAAAAATTTTTCAATCCATCACGGATTTTTTTACAACGAATAAACCATTGGCGGGGAAAACCGCAATCGTCACCGCGGGACCGACGTTTGAACCCATCGACCCAGTGCGTTTTATCGGTAACAGATCCAGTGGTAAACAGGGATATGCCATCGCCGAATCATTGCGAGACGCAGGCGTGGAAGTAACATTAATCAGCGGGCCAACCGCCCTACCCGCACCGTCTGGCATGACCGTTATCAACATTGAAACAGCAGTTGAAATGATGAATGCCGTTGAAACCACCCTCCCCACCGACATCGCCATATGCGCCGCCGCCGTTGCTGATTATGGTGTTGAACAACACGCACAAAAACAAAAAAAATCAAACGGCACGTTGGATATTAAATTCACTGATAACCCAGACATCCTACATACAATCGCAAATCATAAATACCGCCCTTCATACGTTGTGGGGTTTGCCGCAGAAACGCAACATGTGGTCAAACACGCAAAAGAAAAACTTCTTCGCAAAAAATGCGATGCGATTGTCGCAAACAAGGTTGGTGACGGCGAAGTCTTTGGAAAGGATCAAACATCTGTTCATTGGATTGACCAAACTGGGGAAGAATTCTATCCAGAACTTTCAAAATCTGATGTTGCGGATATGATAACAGACAAAATCATTCACCATTTTAGCCCACAAATTATAAAACTAAAGAATAACGGAGTATAAGGAGTTTTTTAATTTATTCCCTCCTTTACCTCCGTAACCTCAGTAGTTTTAAAATAATAAAAAAGAAAGACTAAATCATGACCGAAATTAATGTTGCCCTCAAGGTTTTAGACCACGCAGTGGGCATGAAATTACCAACATACGAAACCAACCAATCTGCAGGTATGGATTTAACCGCCGCTCTAGACGAAGCATTTGATTTAGACCCTGGTATGAGAACACTCATTCCAACTGGGCTGTCCATCGCCCTGCCTAAAGGATACGAGGCGCAAATCCGCCCGCGCTCTGGCCTAGCATTAAAAAACGGTGTAACAGTTTTAAACACACCTGGCACAGTAGACGCCGATTACCGTGGTGAAATCAAGGTTATCCTCGCCAATTTGGGTACCGAAACATTCACCGTTGAACGCGGCATGCGCATCGCCCAAATGGTGATTGCAAAACACGAACATATCACATGGACAAAGGTCGATGATTTAGATGAAACCGACCGTGGCGAAGGTGGTTTTGGCTCGACAGGGGTTTAAACGACAATGCTCCTCTCCCTCGGGAGAGGGGACAATTTGCAAACTCCGCGTGACTCTTGCCGCCTTTGCGTTTAAAAAAAAATATGGCTAAGGCACAAGCAAAACCACAAAACACCCCCATGATGGAACAATATTTATCCATCAAGGACGCGCATCCTGATTGTATTTTATTTTACCGCATGGGTGATTTCTACGAGATGTTTTTTGACGATGCCGTCATCGCGGCCAAGGTTTTGGACATCGCCCTCACAAAACGTGGAAAGACCGACGGCACCGACATCCCCATGTGCGGTGTCCCGTGGCATTCGCATGAAGGATATTTAGCGCGATTGATTAAGGCCGGCCACCGCGTT
Organism: uncultured Micavibrio sp.; assembly: GCA_964350795.1. Classification (GTDB taxonomy): domain Bacteria; phylum Pseudomonadota; class Alphaproteobacteria; order Micavibrionales; family UBA1664; genus UBA1664. Next base: position 753 of record CAYGLI010000109.1, on the reverse strand, counting down.
GTGATTTGCGATCAAACCGAAACACCTGACCAAGCCAAAGCGCGCGCAAAAGCGGACGGATTACCCGCATCCAAAGCATTGGTAAACCGCGATGTCGTGCGCATCATTACCGCAGGAACATTAACCGAAGATCATTTATTGGATGCCCGTGCATCAAACTATCTGGCGTGCTTGACCGAAAGCCGCGGAATATTTGGCCTTTCATGGTTAGATTTATCAACGGGTGAATTTTACGCGCAAAGCGTTGATTTAAAATCCCTAAGCGGCGCGATTGAACAAATCCACCCGAATGAAATTTTGGTTTCAGATAGCCTCATTCAAAACCCCGACCTGTTTGAAATTCTCATGCCTTGGGATAAGGCACTAACAACACAATCACAAAGCCTGTTTGACGCGGGCAATGCCGAAAACCGCCTCAAAGACCTCTATAAAATTGATATGCTTGATGCCTTTGGCACGTTTGATAAAATTGCACTGACATCCGCAGGGACATTGATTGATTATGCATCGCGGACACAATTGGGTACCCTGCCCCATATTCGTCCACTACAATCGGTGATGGTGGGTAGTGTGATGGACATCGACGCCGCAACGCGCCGCAATTTGGAAATCACACAAACCATGATGGCGGAGAGAAAAGGGTCACTACTCGCCACAATCGACCGCACAATCACCGCCGCGGGTGGGCGTTTATTGGCGCAAAGATTAAGCGCGCCGTCAACAAATTTAGACACAATTAATTCACGACTTAAT
>CAYGLI010000108.1:0-2848 GCA_964350795.1 uncultured Micavibrio sp. | reverse complement strand
TGCCCCCGCGCGTCCCCCCGCCCCGGCGCCCCATGCGCGCCGGCGCATACAGACACACTGTAACCCACAGAGCGCATGGTTCTACTGGTCAGTGTCAAGATCCAGGTAAGGTCTTCAAGGGTAAGAAGATGGCTGGTCACATGGGTAATACTCAGATCACGACACAAAATCTTAAGGTTGTTGCCTTGGATGAAGAGGCAGGTTTGATTTTGGTTAAGGGCGCAGTTCCTGGTTCGAAAAATGGCTGGGTTTTGATTTCTGATGCTGTGAAAAAACAAGCGAAAGACATTGAGTTGCCAATGCCCGCGGGATTGAAAAAATCACCTGCGAGTGAGCAAACAAATACTGAAACACCTGCGGAAGCACCTGTCGATGAAACAACAGCGGAAACGACTGTTGTGGCAAGTGCGGATGCAACAGAAGAAAGCAAGGGAGAATAAATTATGAAACTTGCATTACAATCACTTGATGGAAAAGCGACTGGCGATATCACATTGGATAAGGACGTTTTTGGCGTTGAAATCCGTATGGATATCCTAAACGCAATGGTGAAATATCAATTGGCGAAACGTCGTCAGGGGTCACACAAAACGAAAACGCGCGCAGAGGTTTCTGCGACTGGTAAAAAGGCGTTCAATCAAAAGGGTACAGGTAATGCCCGTGCCTCAACATTGGACACTGTTCGTCACCGTGGTGGTGGTACTGTTCATGGGCCTGTTGTTCGTGACCATGCAATTAAGATGAATAAAAAAGAGCGTGCGTTGGCAATGAGAATTGCGTTATCTTCAAAGGCAGCGAACAAACAATTGATCGTTTTGAAAGATGCTGTTGTGAAAACACATAAAACAAAGGCGATGGTTGACGCGTTGGCAAAAATGAATGTCGCGAATGCAGTCATTGTTACTGGTAAAGAAATCAATGCGAATTTCGACCGTGCAACGAATAACATTCCATGTGTTGATGTGTTTGATATTAATGGCGCGAATGTCTATGACATTTTACGTCGTGATAATCTAATTCTAACAGAAGAGGCTGTAATGGCCTTGACTGAGAAATTGAAAGGGTAAGTCAGATGGCTGCAAAGAAAAAAGAAAAAATGGCTCCGGCTCCTTGGATGTATGACGTTGTTCGTCGCCCAATCGTAACGGAAAAATCAGCACGTGGTTCGGAAAATGGTCAGATGACATTCGAAGTTGCGATTGATGCGACAAAACCAAAAATCAAAACAGCGGTGGAAACATTGTTTGAGGTTGAGGTGAAGGCCGTGAATACTTTGGTACAAAAGGGTAAAACCAAGCGTTTCAAAGGCATCATGGGTCAACGCAAAGACATGAAAAAAGCAATCGTGACATTGAAAGATGGTCAGGCGATTGATACTGGGACTGGGGTTTAGTAAACGATGTTTGGCTTGTTTAAAGTTCCTGAAAGAGCGGAAAAAATTATCGCCCAAAGTGAATTTGACGCATGCGTATCACATGTTTTTACACAAAAAGCGAATGTGATTTTTGCCGAAAGAGGCGAGAATTCACATTTAACTAAGGCAGAGGCATTGGCATTAAGAGAAGAAGCCGTTAAATCTGTCGAGACTGAATTGTCTCAAATGGAGAATGGTTGGAACAAGACACGAAGAGATGCGTTGCGCCAATTGTCCAAGGATTATGGATTGAAAGTAAACTAAGGTACTCCACCGATAGCGGAGAAAGGAAGAAAGAAAATGGCACTAAAGAAATATAGACCAATAACACCATCACAGCGCGAGCTGGTCACGGTTGACCGTTCGGAATTGTGGAAGGGAAAACCTGAAAAATCTCTGACCGAAGGGAAGAAGAGAACAGGTGGACGTAACAATACAGGGCGTATCACGACTCGTCATATTGGTGGTGGGCACAAACAACGCTATCGTTTGGTTGATTTCAAACGTCGTAAATTTGATATGGAAGCAACAGTATTACGTTTGGAATATGATCCAAACCGTACGGCATTCATTGCGTTGATCGAATACACAGATAGTGAAAAGGCATATATCATTGCGCCACAACGTTTAACAGCGGGCGATAAGGTTATCGCGGGCGAAAAAACAGACGTGAAGCCAGGAAACGCAATGCCATTAAAGGCAATGCCTGTTGGGACAATCATTCACAATGTTGAAATGAAACCGGGTAAGGGCGCGCAAATGTGTCGATCCGCCGGGACATATGCACAAGTTGTTGGTCGTGATGCAGGGTACGCTCAGGTTAAATTGGCCTCTGGTGAATTGCGTTTGATCCTCGGGGATTGTATGGCATCTGTTGGTGCGGTATCAAATTCCGATCACTCAAACACAAATAAAGGTAAGGCCGGACGTAACCGTTGGTTGGGACGTCGTCCAACCGTTCGTGGTGTTGTGATGAACCCAGTTGATCACCCACATGGTGGTGGTGAGGGTCGTACGTCTGGTGGTCGTCATCCAGTGACACCATGGGGTAAGCCAACAAAAGGTGCGAAAACACGGACGAAGAAAAAAGCATCAAGCAAATTGATTATTAGAAGAAGGAAGACTAAATAATGGCACGTTCAGTATGGAAGGGACCATTTGTCCACCCAAGTTTGTTGAAAAAAGTAGAAGTTGCACGCAATGCGGGCAAGAATATGGTGATTCAAACATGGTCACGATCATCAACAATTTTACCGCATTTTGTTGGTTTAACATTCGGTGTTCACAACGGGAAAAAATTTGTGCCCGTGCTTGTGACGGACCGTATGATTGGTCACAAATTAGGCGAATTTGCACCAACCCGTACATATTACGGCCACGGCGCAGACAAAAAAGGTAAGAAATAACGGAAAACTTAACGAGTGAAACGAGTTT
>CAYGLI010000107.1:0-2936 GCA_964350795.1 uncultured Micavibrio sp. | reverse complement strand
AAAAAAGGAAAGAAAAGGGCGATAGAAAACAAAAAATTCAAACGAACTAAGTAATCTCCGTTTTTTGTATAGATATCAATGATTTACAATGACTAATAAAACACCGCAACAATCTATCGAGGATCGCACCAAATCGGCCTATCGTGCCGTGTCTGGTGATGTTGATGGTGATGTATCGTTCAGTGGTGGTCAAACGTCATTAACCAATGGCCAATCACGCCTTATTCGTAAAAATAAAAAAATGACGGCGCGGTTGCCTGCGCCCATTGAATCCGAACCGTTGGAGACACAACCGCATTTACGCGGTGCGGCGGATGGGGTTGCGCTGTACCGTAAACATCATACCGATATGCCGCAATCGGGTTTAAATACGATTGAGGGTCAGGCATTGTTTGATGTGTTGGAACAGGTTCGTGTTGAGGCGCTGGGCGCGCGCCAAATGACGGGTGTGGGACAAAATTTATCGGCTGCGCTTGAGGTTGCGTGCGAGAAGAAAAATTATGCGGATAATGTCGATATCCCCATGGAGGACGGTCTTTATGCGCTGGCCTTTGAACAATTATCAGGGCAAAATTTGGGGCTTACGGCCACACATACGGCCAATCAGGTGCGGATGCAAATTGAATCAAAAATGGGCGCAAAAGGCTTTGATGACTTATCATCTGTTTTGAATAATCAGGGTGAATTTGCCAAGGCATCTGAAATTTTTATCCGCCGATTGTTGAATATGGATATGCCCGCCACCGACCCTTCAGATGATAATACGGATTTATCCAACCCAGAAACACAAGACGCATCCGAGGCACAAATCCAAGGCGAAGATGATAGTGATGACAGTCAAAATAACGATGATGAGGCGCAATCTGACCTCTCTGAAATGGATGTCGTGGATGGCGAAAATGACCAACAGGGAACATCCATGGGTGAGGACGCGCTGGGCGAACAAGATTTTGATGAAAGCGACGGCGGGGATAGTGCAAGCGAGAGCCGTGATGGCGTTTTACCCCCGTATGATCCGCTTGCCGATCGGGATATTAACTATCAAATTTATACATCTGATTATGATGAAATTATTGACCCTCATAAATTGGCAGATGACGCGGAATTGGCAACATTGCGCGCGCAACTGGATCCGCTACAGGCATTGATTGGAAAACTGGCCAATCGGTTGCAACGGATTTTAATGGCGAAACAGCAACGCCAATGGCGATTTGACGAGGAAGAGGGGATTTTAAATACATCGCGGCTTGCGCGCATTATTGCCGACCCTAATTTGCCTATGACCTATAAGCAAGAGGTTGAAACGGATTTTAAGGATACTGTCCTGACATTATTGATTGATAATTCAGGGTCAATGCGCGGACGTCCCATCACGATTGCGGCCTTGAGTGCGGATATATTAATCCGAACGTTAGAGCGCGCAGGGGTAAAGGTTGAGGTTTTGGGGTTCACCACCGCCAATTGGAAAGGCGGAAAATCGCGTGCCGATTGGACACAAAACGGACGCCCTCCCGCACCAGGGCGTTTAAATGATATCCGCCATATTATTTACAAGGGGGCGGATGCGCCTTATCGCCGAACCAAAAATAATTTGGGGTTGATGTTGAAGGAAGGCATCCTCAAGGAAAATATCGATGGTGAGGCGTTGTTATGGGCGTATAAACGCCTGAAAAATCGTAAGGAAGACCGCAAAATATTAATGGTGATATCGGATGGTGCGCCCGTTGATGATTCCACATTATCGGCGAACCGTTCTGGTTATCTGGAATCTGATCTGCATAATGTTATCCACGCAATTGAACACCGTAAGGATGTTGAGCTGACCGCTATTGGGATAGGTCATGACGTTGGAAAATATTACAAACGCGCCGTGACTATAAGGAATGCGGCTGATTTACCACCCGTGATGATGAACGAGCTTGCGGAATTATTTAGCCAGTAAAAATATATTGACACAAAAGAACCAATATGGGATATTATAGATAGATCACCTTGGTAGGGTTAAGAACAGACGCAATTGTTTTTAACCTTGAAAAGGAGAGAAACATGAAACACACAAATGATAAGCAATGTTCGCTATTGCAACTTTTGGCTCAGGGAAAATTTTCTGAAATCGAAAGAATTTGTATCAATAACCCCACATTACGACAGGTTTTATTGCATTGGCGCGGTGTTCGCCAAACGGCATTTTTCAAAAAACGCCTGAAATTCTATAAAAACTTTGCCAAGGAAACGGGATTAAGAAAATTCACGCCCGAGGTGAAAAACCAAATGCGCGATGAATTCGCCAAACGCCACTGCCTGAAACAAACATTAAAGGATGTCGCAGACAGCTATGATATGGCGGCCTTCACAACAAAAATCAGCCGCATTCGGTTTAATCAAATATTGAAAAGGAGACGCCGAAATAAACTTGGGCTGTAGGGGAAATACAGCCTATTTTCCACCATGTTTGTTCAGGGCATAGTGCATAAAAACCGTGTGCATTGTGCCTTTAACAAGAAAAGGGAACAAAGATGACACAGGGAAATCATCGATTAAAAATTGCAGATAATGATTATCTGAACGATATTTTAACGCGCAAGGCCAAACGCCAATTACGATTGGTGAAAATATTTAAATGCGTCGCCAATATTTTATATAAGGACGCGGTGAAACACCCCTTTAAATTGGCGTGTTTATGCACATTTCCAACCACAACGGCGGTTTTCTCGGCTGGATTTATCGGTTTGGGTTTAACGGTTGCGTCTCGTGACTATAAATCTGAATTTAAAAAATCAGTCACTGAACCTGTAAATCATAAATTATACATCGATTTCATGCAGGCAAATTTTGACGGAAAATATGATGTTGATATGAAATCATTGCGCCGTCATATGGTTTCACAGGGGAAGTGCCATATGATTCAAAATTTATACGATATAACGTCCAACAGG
>CAYGLI010000106.1:0-3067 GCA_964350795.1 uncultured Micavibrio sp. | reverse complement strand
CTTTTCTTGATACCTTATGAGGATGATATTGCAGAAACCGTGCCAAAATGACTGAATTTGGTGATGAATCAGAAAAAAAGCCTAATTTCAAACCTTTAGATGATAAAGGGCAATCTGTTGCCGTCGCGATTAAGGATGAAGGCGCAGGCCGCGGCAACCCCAAAATTATTGCCGCAGCGCGCGGGGCATTGGCCGATCAAATTGTGAAATTAGCCTTTGAAAATGATATCAAAGTCCGCGAAGACGTCGATTTAGCCAATATCTTGGCGGAATTAGAGTTGGATTCCCCCATTCCGACAGAGGCATTAATGGCCGTTGCAGAAATCCTATCCTATGTGTATCGTGCCAATGGAGAACCCGACCCATTTAACGCGATTTTATCGCCAGAGGACACAGAATAAACCATGGATTTATCACAATATATACAATTAGGTGTCGCCCTTATCTGCGTTTTGGCCATGATGTGGCTGTTATCCTTTGTGCTTAGGAAAATAAACAACGCGCAATCGGGGATATCAGGCAAAAATAACCGTATCGCCATTGTTGAACAACGCATGATTGATGCCAAAAATAAGGTTGCGATTATTCGGTGCGATGGCAAAGACCACCTTGTCATCATCGGACAAAATGGCCACACTGTTATAAAAGGGGATATGAATATCCCGAGTGAGAGAAACAAAAAGGATATTCCGCTTGAGAGTTTTTGAATTGCACAATACAAAGACACTTTGTCATTCTGAGGAGCCTGCGACGAAGGATCTCAAAAGATTCTTCGCTTTGCTCAGAATGACAATAATTGTTATATTTTTCAGCTCAAGTGCAGCCCTCGCGCAATCCGTCACACTCGACCTCAGCTCACCTGACGGTGTCACAGGCGATGGTGGTGAAACATTAACAGGGCGTGTGGTTCAATTATTGGGGTTATTAACCATCCTATCGCTTGCGCCATCTATCCTGATTATGATGACATCATTCACGCGGATTGTTGTTGTGCTGTCGTTCCTTAGAACCGCGATGGGGGTGCAACAAACACCGCCAAATACCGTGATGATATCGCTAGCGTTGTTCCTGACATTTTTCATTATGGCGCCCACATTTCAGGCGGCGTACGATACCGCCCTCAAACCACTCCTCAATCAAGAAATTGAAGAGGTTGAGGCGTTCGAACGCGGTGTCGAGCCGTTTAAAATGTTCATGTTGCAACACACCCGTGAAAAAGACCTCGAGCTGTTTGTGGAAATCAGCGAGGACACTGCGGCAACACCAATGGATTTACCCATCACGGTAATCATTCCATCATTTATGATTTCGGAATTACGCAGGGCATTTGAAATTGGGTTTATGTTGTTCCTGCCCTTCCTGATTATCGACATGGTCACGGCATCGATTTTGATGTCGATGGGGATGATGATGTTACCGCCCGTGATGATATCATTGCCGTTTAAAATCATCTTCTTTGTGTTGGTCGATGGATGGTATTTGGTGGCGGGGTCACTGATTAAATCATTCGATTCATCATTACCTGTGCCCGAGGGGTAGTGGGTAGAGCTTTTTTTGAAACGCAAAGTAACGCGAAGTCTCGCAAAGTTTTTTTCACTCTTTCGCAACCCCGTTGAAAAACGGGGCCTATATAATTGGAATTAAAAATACGATAGTCCCCGCGTCAAACACGGGGTTGTGAAACATAAAACACCCCCTTAAACTCTGCGTTACTCTGCGGTTAAAAACTTTAGTGAACTTAGTTGGTCTCAGTTTTCAGCTCTAATCTTCTAATTTCTCCAAAAAGCTCTGAAACAAATCAACCTCGGCGGTGACGTCTAATACTGTTTCGCGGTCGGCCAGGTTCGATATGTTTTGCGGGCGTGACACCAACAGGAATGTTTTGTAATTTGGGGTTTGTTTCATCGCCGTGTCATATTGCCCCGCAAACCTTTGGAGGGCATCATATTGGTTGGAAAGCGAGAGCGCGACCGCCTGATTCAAAATCAATTGTGCCTGTTCCGCCGTGGGTGGGTTTGACGCCGATATATCCTCACGCGCCAATAATTTTGATAGATTATCTGTCACCGCAACCCATTGTCCCGTGCGCCATGCGGTATCGATACGAAGGCGAATAACATCATCCGTATCATCCAACCCTTCGGTCATGAACAACGCTTGTTCTGGCTCCCCCGTTTCGGCCAAGGCACGTGCCTTTAACAACACAATCTTGCTGTTTAAATCGTCTTTATCATCACCGCGATAGGGCGATATCATTGCATCAACTGTCGATAAGGTTTTTAACGCCGCCTCTGGTTCGCGGTCTAATAATTCAATCGCGGCAATACGAAGCCCCGTTTTAATGGCGTGTTGCCCCTCGCCCAAACGATCCATTTTATCCTTCAGGACATTTGTTGCGCGTGACATCATGCTGATGCTCATTAATTTATCCGCCAAACGGTCAATCAATTGATTGCCCTCTTCGCCAATGGGGGTTAATTCCTTGAATTCATCATAAACCGCCACGGCGATAATAGGGTCAGTTTCATCGAATTTTTCACCAATGAAAATAGATTTATAGGCATCCGCCATCACACGAATAACGGCGCGCCTGTCCTTGACCGTTTCGGTTGTTGTTGCGGCGCGTTTTAAAATGCTTAACCCTTTTCTCGGTTCGCCATTTTCAATATAAAGCTCCCCCAGCGCACGATAGATTTCTGTTTCCAGCGCATCACCACGCCATGCAAAACGCAGGCGTTCCATGCGTTTTATCGCCTCGTCAATTTCAATCACTTCGCGGTCTAATTCATCTTGAATAAGCAACAGCTCGCTACGAATTCCATAGGGGCCTAATTTATCGCCCAAGGATGCCTTATACAAATTTGATATTGCCTCGTCTGGTCGCCCCGTAATCGATTGACCACGACCCTTTAAATACGCAATCGTCGCACGATTTTCGGATGATAAATTTTCATCATCCAAATTATCAATCAAATCAATAAACACCATCGCATCCTCGCCGCGTCCTTCGTTCAAGGCCGCCAAGGCCAAAGGTGCATTCACGGCGCGTTTAATGGCATAAGGGTAA
>CAYGLI010000105.1:0-3145 GCA_964350795.1 uncultured Micavibrio sp. | reverse complement strand
ACGATAATTTTTTTAGTGAACTTAGTATTCTTAGTGGTGAAACTATTTCAACGCCGCCTCAACAACCGCTTCCTTCGTAATTCCAAAATGTTTGTATAGCTCAGGTGCAGGGGCGCTGTCGCCGAAACCGTCCATTCCGATGAATGTTCCATGACCACCGATGAGGCGATCCCACCCTTGGCGGACGCCAGCCTCGATGGCGATTTTGCGGCTGTTGTTACAGATGAAGGATTGGATGTATTCGCCGTCTTGTTCCCAGAATAAATCGAGGCAAGGGCAGGAGACCAAGCGGACTTTTTTGCCTTTGGATTCCAATTCAACCTTGGCGGCGGCGGCGATTTCGACTTCTGACCCGCTTGCGAATAATGTCACGTCGGGGTCGCCGTCACAATCGGATAGGATATACGCGCCATATGACACCATGTTATCGTCGATAAATTCTTTGCGTTGAGGTTCGATCCCTTGACGGGTTAATGACAAAATGGATGGGGCGTCGTCAATGGATAACGCCATTTCCCATGCCTCTGCCGTTTCGGTTTGGTCGCACGGGCGGAACACATATGTGTTTGGCATTGCGCGTAAGGACGCCAAATGTTCAACAGGTTGGTGTGTTGGGCCGTCTTCACCCAGTCCAATAGAATCATGCGTCATAATGTGAATGACACGTTGCTTCATCAACGCGCCCAAACGGATTGCAGGGCGTGAATAATCGGCGAATGATAGGAATGTCCCTGCATAGGGCACAATTCCACCATGCAATGTCATACCATTCATCGTTGCCGCCATCGCATGTTCACGCACGCCGTAATGGATATATTGTCCGTTATAATTGGTACGGGAAATGATGGGCATGCCCTTTTTAAAGGTATTAACCGACCCCGTTAAATCGGCCGATCCGCCAATGAGGTTCGGCAGGATATCCACAAGCCTGTCCACAACATTTCCACTGGCTTGTCTTGTGGCGATTTTTGTTGGGTTTTCGGCGGCGTTTTGTTTAATCTCGTCAATGACATCGGCGACGTCATCCATATAGGCGCCTGACAACCAATCAACAAATTGACCTTGGTCGGATGATGCATTTAATCGTTTTTGCCATTCGGCGTGCTTTGTTTTTGCACGTTCAGGAACCTTGCGCCATTCGTTTAAAATCTCGCTTGGGATTGCAAAGGCTGGGTAATCAATGCCCAAGGCATCTTTTGTGGCCTTGATTTCGTCTTCGCCAAGTGGTGCGCCGTGGGCGCCCGCCGTGTCTTGTTTGTTGGGTGATCCGAAACCAATATGCGTTTTACAGGCAATAAGGGTAGGGCGGTTATTCGCCTTGGCGATCGCAATTGCGCCCTCAATTTGTTTGAAATCATGACCATCAATTTTATCGACAGCCCAACCATAGGCTTGGAAACGGAGGAGGGTGTCATCAGTGAAAGAGAGGTCAGTTGAGCCATCAATGGAAATTGAATTATCATCATATAGGACAATCAATTTGTCTAATTGTAAATGCCCTGCAAGCGAGCAAGCCTCATGGCTGACGCCCTCTTGTAAATCACCGTCACCGCAAATGACGAATGTGTGGTGGTCAACCAAATCCTTTCCAAAACGGGCGCGTTGAATGGCCTCGGCCAATGCGAACCCTGTGGATGTTGCAATCCCTTGACCCAATGGCCCTGTTGTCATTTCAACGCCGATGTCGTGGTCGATTTCTGGGTGACCTGGTGTTTTATGGTGCAATTGGCGGAAATTTTTGATTTCATCAATGGTCATTGCCTCATAACCCAACAAGTATGACAGCGAATAATGTAACATCGACCCGTGTCCCGCGGATAGAATGAAACGATCACGATCGGGCCATGTTGGCGCGGATGGATCAACGTTTACGAATTTGGAAAACAACACCGTTGCAACATCCGCCATTCCCATCGGCATGCCCGGATGACCGCTATTCGCCGCCTGAACCGCATCCATTGAAAGGGAACGAATGGCGTTGGACATTTTGGTTAATCTGGCGATTTCTTCGGATGGCATTGCGTCGGATTGGAGGGCTTCGAGGGACATGATTTTTCCTTTTGGTTTTATTCTTTTTTTATTTTTTAAACGCAAAGTCACGCAAAGTCACGCAAAGTTTTTTTTCCTTTCCGTCATTGCGAGGAGCCATCGGCGACGCGGCAATCCAGCATGGTGATTAAATTTAATATTCTGGATTGCTTCGCTGCGCTCGCAATGACGGCGTTCTTTAACCCTGTTGATAACTTTTTCAAACGATTCGACAAGTGCACTCTTAATTTCCTACTTTAACTTATGGAGAAGGAGAATTGATATGCGTTTTGATGCCAGTTTAAAAGAATTACAAAAAGCGATTAAAGATTTGGAGACAGCCAGCAAAAAAGCCGCAAAATCAAAAGGTAAGGGTGTAAGCATAAACCAGATTGATATGTTTTCTGCGCCGACACCATCAAATGATATTGATGTCGATGGATTAAAATCACAATTGGATGAGGCAATATCGTCGGTTGAAACAATTCTAAAGGAAAGTGCATAGATTATGGCTGAGGTAACATTAACCGTAAATGATCGTTCATTTAATCTGGCGTGTGCCGATGGGGATGAAAAACGCCTTCAAAATTTGGCGGCTTATGTTGATGAACGATTAAATGCAATCTCTGAATCAGGTGTTGTCCGCAAGGAATCAGACTTGATGGCCTTAACGGCCATTGTCTTGGCAGATGAATTATTTGACGCACAAAACGCGATATCTAATGATAACCCTCAATCATCAGAAGATTTTTCCAATAAATTAACGGCTGAGCTTCAAAAACAAGAGGCAGAATACGCCGCGCAGGTTGATAAATTAACCGCAACCGTCCAAAAATTGGCTGAGAGTATTAAGTAATTTTTCTTCTCCCTCTCCCTCGGGAGTGGGCAGGGGTGAGGGGACAATGCGCGTTACCCCTCATCCGTCTTGGCTTATTGCTAAGCCACCTTCTCCCAAGGGAGAAGGGATAATAAAAAGGCCGCGAGCGCCGTGGTGCACTATGTCTTCATCTGGCCCTATCATAGATAGGTGGGTGCCATATGCCGGATATTCGCAGCAATATACGTACTTCCAACAGGGACAGCTCCCGAGATGTGCTTATCGGCCCGAGAGATTAAA
>CAYGLI010000104.1:0-3213 GCA_964350795.1 uncultured Micavibrio sp. | reverse complement strand
CCTACGACCTTCAGGTTATGAGCCTGACGAGCTACCGGGCTGCTCCACCCCGCGACAAGATTGTTTGGTTATATCGCCACCTGCCAGATAAATCAAGGGTTAATCGCGGATAAATTTTGCGACGATTTCGCTGTGCGTGGTCCAGATGAATTGATCGACGAATGTTAGGCGTTCCAACCGATATCCACCGGCAATTAATGTGCGTGCATCGCGGGTGAAACTGTTGGGGTTGCACGATACATGGATAATGGTTTTGGCATCTGATTTTGCGAGTTCTTTGACCTGTGTTTTTGCGCCGGCGCGTGGGGGGTCGATGATGATTGTGTCGTATTTATTGAGTTCTTTTTCCAATAATGGGTCGCGGAATAGATCGCGTGCGTACGCGTTTTTATGGTCGGCGGATTTGAGGGCGTTGATTGCGTTTTTGTCGCTTTCGAATGCATCAATTTTTTTTGTTTTTGAGAGGAGGGCGCCTGTGAATGTGCCGTATCCACAGAATAAATCGGCAACTTTTACCATGTCATCGGGGCAGTAATTGAGAACGGTTTTGGCCAATGCGTTTTGGCCGTCGGTTGAGGGCTGTAAAAATGCGAGCGGTTCGATTTTGACATTCAATTCCCCAAATTGCATGGTTGGTTTTTGTTTTTCCAACATGGTTTGTAACGCGGTTTTATCGTTTGGCCGCCATGATAATCGGATGATATTTGTTGAATTTACGATGTCGGCGATAGTTTCCAAAGCCAATAAATCGGGGTCTTCGCGGTTACCAATCTTCCCCGTCAATACAACATCCATGCCGTTATCGCATTTTTGGATGAAGAGTGATATTTGGCCTTTATGTGGAATGATGCGGGTGAGGGCGGTTGTGAGGTGGTTTTGCAGTTCCACAATATTGGCGTCCAAAACATCGCATGATTTAAGGTTAAAGATGTCGTGTGATTTAGATTGAGAATAACCGAGCGTTAAGGATTTTCCATTTTTAATGCCCTTGAATGTGGCGCGCCGGCGTGTGCCTTCGGGAATGAAAATTGGGTCATCCCATCTTTGGGGGGTAACGCCATTATCTTCTAAAAACGACCTGACAGATTCATATTTCGAGGACTGATAGGACGCCATATCCAAATGTTGCATCGTGCACCCGCCGCATTTGTTGTAATGCGGGCAGGGCGGCTCAACATGGTTGAGGGATGCCATATATTAAGCGGCTTTGTTCGCCTTGGCGTTTTCAATGCCATCCATAATTAATTGTTTGGCCTTGTCTGCGCCTTCCCATCCAAGAACTTTTGCCCATTTTCCTTTTTCAAGGTCCTTGTAATGCATAAAGAAGTGTTCAATTTGATCGCGGATGATGGGGCGAATATCATCCAAATCATGGATGTTGTCGTGGTATGGGAACATTTTTGAAACAGGCACACCAATGATTTTTTCATCCATACCGCCGTCATCTTCCATCATTAAAACCGCCACGGGGCGAGAGCGGAGAACGGCGCCCGGAATAACCGGCAATTCACCCAATACCATCATATCAACCGGGTCGCCATCACCACCAAGTGTATGGGGGATGAACCCGTAATTTGCAGGGTAAACCATGGACGTATGCACGAAACGGTCAACGAACATCATGCCCGTGTCCTTATCCATTTCATATTTAACAGGCGCGGCACCCTTTGGGTTTTCAATGATAACGTTCAGGTCGTTTGGTGCGTCTTTACCAACAGGCAATTTATCGATGTTCATGGTTGTTTCCTTTATGTTTAAATGATGATTGGATAAAAGCAAATTTAAGCATGATATTCAAGGTGCAATTTAAATTTATATAACGCATTGAAATATATGGCGTATTTTGATTTTACAGTTCGTTGGCAACTTTGTCTTTTGGGTCGTGTAACGCATTGAATTTGTTTTATAAAATGAATATTGCTTAGTTCGTTTGGGAATTTAGTGTTTTTGAGGGGCTTTGTTTTTTGTTTTGTGTCTAAAATCATAGGATTATAATATGATTTTATTCCTATTTTGTCAATTGTATTTTATTTCTATTCTTTAGTTATCGTATCTATACATTGAATTTGCGATAATAAAACACGCATTAGGTAATTAACTGGACATAGTTTGTTTTTTTAATGTACTATTCACTATGTTTTATTATAATTTACATGCGTGGTTAACAAAGACTAGTTTTGAAAAGGAGCATCCTCAAAAACTTGTTGATCTCCAAGTCAAACATGTGAAGGAGTTAGTTGAACTACAAGGTGAGCCAATGCGTGTTCCTAATGTTCTCCTCCAGTCAGCGATAGAAATCGCGCACATTGATGGTGGAGCAGATGGCTTGACTGACTTTGCCAATCATCTTCGCAGGATAGCTGATAGCATTGATGTGCGTATACGCAGGAACGATATACGAACGGTTTCTACCATAGGAAAGCCTACTAATCAGGAATAAGTTTCCATCCCCCATATCTAGGCGCGTTAATGAGTTTACTTTACTTGAAGTATTTTTTGCTAATCCCCAAATAGCCCAGTCTTTGATCAATTTATTTCAATATCACTATTATCCAACGTCACAAAATCATCCGCGATATCTTTATACTCAGGGATTAGTTTTTCTAACATGTGCAGGCGGTCAATGACTTCGGTTTGGGAGATTTTGAAATCGCGCTGGTTGATACGGCGGAAGGCTTCGGTTGTGTCACAATAAATGTAAAACATCGTGACATGGTATCCGTATGATTTTGCGCGTTTGATAAGGTCGAGGCTTAATGGGTTAGCGCATCCCATGTCCTTGATAATATTACCTTTTTGGACAATAGTTTCATCGGCGAATTGATAGGCCATTTCACGTACTGGCAATTCCCATGTTTCATATGCGGTTTGTGCGCCGTGTGTTTTAACGTCATTGATATATTCGGGTAGGGCGATCATGAGGCGGTCTGGGTTAAGGATATAGGCATTGGATGGAAAGTCGCCGTTTTGCAACTTCATATCAACAAAATGCGATTTTCCCGCGCCGGGGATTCCGCATGTGGCATTTAACGTTGGTTTATCCTGAGATGTGAGATGAGACAGGAATTTTTCTCTCATGAGGGTGATGGATGATTGCGAGATGTGGGGCATTTTAAATTTATACCATTCTGTCATTCCACGACTTGTTTGGGGGGGGGGGCTATTCCGCTGAGTCAATATCACGGAATAGATCCCCTTACAATTCGCTGTCGC
>CAYGLI010000103.1:0-3310 GCA_964350795.1 uncultured Micavibrio sp. | reverse complement strand
TTGGCAGGGTATGATGTGGATTGAACAACAAACACATCCTCGCCACGGATATTTTCATGAATTTCGGCAAACACCTCCATATCGGAAAAACGACGAATAGAGCATTTTGTCAAAGGTGTTTTAAGATATTTTGATATTTCCTGCGCAAGCGGAAGATTGGAATTACAGGCGATGATTTTCATGTTTGTTCTTTTCTATTTGACTGTAATATAAACACCGATAGCAACAACTATTCCACCGATTAAATGTTTTAATTGCATGGGTTCTGTTAGAAGAAAATATGAAACTACCGCAACAATTAATGGTGAAGCAAGAAACATAATTTGATATTCAGTAGCAGGTATTCTTGCGACAGCCCAAATATATAGTGCAAAACCAATAAAATTAATCACCCCAAGCGCAGAGGCAAACATCCATGTGCTGAAAGACATTTTTTTTATGGAGTCAAAATTATTTCCTGTAGCAATTATTGCAATAAGCGACAATATTCCAAGCATTATAGAATTTATGAGAATGATGTAATATCCTGTTAGACCATCTTGTGTTAATTTCTTGCTTATTGGTGTTAAGACAGCGTAACAAGTCATTGCCATTAATGCGACTACATAACCTAAATTAGTTGACATTTTTATTTCCTTTACAGCTTAGCCATTCATGCCAGAGAGGGGATTTAAAATCAACCATGAAAATGATTATATATTTTTTCGGCGAAGGATTTTGAGATGCCTTCGACTTTTTGCAGGTCAATGAGGGAGGCACGTGCGACGGCCTTGCCTGACCCGAAATGGGTGAGGAGGGATTTTTTGCGTTTGGGGCCGATGCCCGAAACATCATCCAATGGTGATTTTTCAATTGTTTTGGCGCGGCGTGTGCGCATTGACCCGATGGCAAAGCGGTGCGCCTCGTCCCGTAATCGTTGCAGGTAAAATAACCCAACATCATTGGGAGGCAGGCGGAATGGGGTTCGGTTGTTCATATAGAAATCTTCGCGCCCTGCGTTCCTGTCAGGGCCTTTGGCAATGGCGACGAGGGTGACATCGTTTAAGATTCCTAAATCCTCAAACACTTCGGTTACGGATGATAATTGCCCTTTACCGCCATCAATTAAAACGATGTCTGGCCATGTGTCGTGATCGATGCCTCGGCCTTCCTCTATCGCATGGCCGAACCGTCGTTTCATCACCTCGCGCATGCCGCCGTAATCGTCGCTGGCCTCTGTATCCTTTAAATTAAATTTTCGATATTGGGATTTTTGAAATCCGTCTGGTGTTCCCACAATCATCGCGCCCAACATGTGATCGCCGCTGTGATGTGAATTATCGTAGACTTCGATACGTTTGGGGATGTCGTCTAGGTTAAAGATGTTACGAACGCGCTCTAACCCCTTGGTATCAGATGTTTTTTGCGCCTTGTAACGATCCAGCGATGAAACGGCATTTTTCTGTGCCATATCAATCACGGCATGTTTGTCACCGCGTGATGGTTTGGAGATGGTGCATTTTTTACCCTGTTGCACCGTTAAGGCCTGCGCCAACATATCGTGATCTGTTGGGGTGATGTTCACCAAAATATCAGGGACGACGGGGTTGCGTGTATAAAATTCAATCATAAACCGACCAAGGATATCGGGCAGGGATTCATCCTCATCCGCGCGGGGGAAATAAGTGCGATTACCAAAATTTTGTCCGTTGCGAATAAAGAAAACGGAAATGCATGTCAGACCGCTATCATTCACAATCGCAATGACGTCTGCGTTCTTTGTGCTTTGTAAATTGATGATTTGTGATGATTGAATGGCGGTTAATGCCTTTATCCTGTCGCGATATTTCGCGGCCTGTTCGTAATGTTGTTTTTCAGACGCTATATGCATTTTATCGGCAAAGGTTTTTTGTAATTTTTGAGAATTGCCGTTTAGAAAATCCGTCGCATCCTTAATTTGTTGGGCGTATTCATCCCTTGAAACATGCCCAACACAAGGCGCAGTGCATCGTTTGATATGATATTGCAGGCAAGGGCGTTTGCGGGTTTCAAAATAATTATCCGTGCAATTGCGAATTTGAAATATTTTTTGAATGGTATTCAGCGTGCGACCAACCGCGCCCGCCGATGCAAATGGGCCGTAATATTGTCCCTTTACGGTTTGTTTTCCGCGATGTTTCACAAGGCGGGGATAATCATGATTGCCCGTCATTAATATATGGGGATATGCCTTGTCGTCCTTTAGAAGGATATTATACGCAGGGCGCAATTCCTTGATGAGGTTGAATTCAAGCAACAGGGCTTCTAATTCCGTATGCGTTTCAATGATTTCCATGCTCCGCGTTTCAGAAATCATCCGTTTCAGGCGCATCGGTAATTTATCGGGTCTGGTATAGCTGGCGACGCGACGAACCAAATTTTTGGCCTTACCAACATAGAGGACATCGCCCTTTTCAGACAGCATGCGATACACCCCTGGTTTATCACTCAGGGTTTTTTGAACCGATTTAATGGTATTTATTCCTGTCTCAAGCGGTTTCATGCATGCCTTTGTATTCAAAATAAGATTAATATCTTAAACCCTATTTATGGTTGGAACGCAATTATATCAACCCTTTTGCGGAAGTCGAGAGGCACAAGGCATTAATGAATATAACCTAAGGTTGTATAAAATGATGAATTATATTTTTTTATCTGTATTAATAAATGAATTGATATAGGGGAAATATGGACATGAACAAAAAGAAAAAATTTGAATTAATATGTGATGGAACAGACGAAATTTTGTTCGATGGATGGTTTGATACAATGAAACATTGCGTTGAGGCAGCCGTCGCCGATGGTGTTTGTTTGGATGGTGTCAATTTGGTGGGCGCCAATCTTGCTTGCGCCAATTTGGATGATGCCCAAATGGCGGGGGCAAATTTATCGGGTGTGAATTTGAATGGCGCGAATATATCCGAAGGGGTGTTTGACCATTGTAATATGCAAGGGGCGGATTTATCCCATGCCTGTATGGCGTTATCGTCATTTATGAATGTTGATATGACGGGTGCATCATTCGCCGCAACGGATGTGACGGACGCGGTGATTACGGGATGCCAATTTTCGTGCCCATCGGCTTTTACAACATTATTTGGTCGCACGTCGGTATTTTCAAATTGTCATTTCATTCACGAGGATAAGGGAATTTGTATGATGACAAAACCACCCGTGTGCATTCATGGGTTATCACGTGATATTATTTACATGGATCATATTATAAAAATTGGAAATGATATTGTGGCAAAAATTGATTTGATTGCCCCGGGTGATAGGCACCTTGAATTTA
>CAYGLI010000102.1:0-3344 GCA_964350795.1 uncultured Micavibrio sp. | reverse complement strand
GCGATATTACAGGTGGTTTGCCACGTGTTGCGGAATTGTTCGAGGCACGTCGTCCGAAAGACTTTGCGGTTATTTCCGAAATTGACGGTTACGTTGAATTTGGTAAGGATTACAAGGCGAAACGTCGTATTGTTGTTAACCCAACAGATGCCGATTTGGAACCAGCCGAATACATGATTCCAAAGGGTAAGCCATTGGCCGTATCCGAAGGTGACTTTGTTCGTAAGGGTGACAAATTATTGGATGGTGCGTTGGTTCCACATGATATCCTAGAGGTGCTTGGGGTTGAGGCGTTGGCTGATTATCTTGTGAATGAAATTCAGGATGTTTATCGCCTACAAGGTGTTAAAATCGATGATAAACACATTGAGGTGATTGCCCGTCAAATGATGCAAAAGGTTGAAGTGTTTGAAGTTGGCGACACAACATTTGTTGTCGGCGAACAAATTGACCGTCGCGATTTTGAGGCTGAAAACCAGAAATTCATTGACGCTGGTAAGCGTGGTGCCGAGGCAAAACCTGTCCTACAGGGTATTACAAAGGCATCATTGCAGACACGCTCATTTATTTCCGCAGCATCATTCCAGGAAACAACACGTGTTCTTACCGAGGCAGCGACCCAAGGAAAAATGGACAAACTTCACGGATTAAAAGAAAACGTGATTGTGGGTCGTTTGATCCCTGCGGGAACAGGGGCATACGTGAACCAAGTTCGCAAAATTGCCGCGGATCGTGATGAATTGGCCTTGGCCGCGCAACAATCCGCAGAGGCAGATATGCCCGCGTTG
This sequence comes from uncultured Micavibrio sp., assembly GCA_964350795.1. Lineage (GTDB taxonomy): Bacteria > Pseudomonadota > Alphaproteobacteria > Micavibrionales > UBA1664 > UBA1664. The sequence goes on along the minus strand of CAYGLI010000102.1, from coordinate 2,556 downwards.
GAGGATGCCACGACTGCTTCTGAGGAAGAAGCGGCGTAAGCCACTTTACTCACTTCAAATAAATATTAAAATCATGACCCTAGCGAAAGCTGGGGTCTTTTTTATAATATGTTGGATTTTTCAGGCAAGATATCAAGAGAGCTATGGCCACATCACAGACGCAATGATTTATGCTGGTTTGAGTGAAAAAAAGATTCAACAAGTCTTGAAGAATGTCAAAAATGGTAAAAAGTTTGGCATCAAATAAAACTTTGTGAAACATCGTGTCCTTTGTAGTTTGATAAAGAGAGTTTATTTAAAACGGGCTGAAATCTGACGGATTTTTCTATAGGCTTTACCAAGGTTTGTGTTTACAGGTGAGTTACCCTGGATGGCCTTTGATTCAGACACATCATTGCGCAGGTGATTTTGAATATCATTAACGTCGTTTTTATCACCAACAATGATGAAATCAAATTCATAAAGTGTTTTTGGATCTTTTAAAATATTCTTGGCTTCGTCCAATTTAAGAATTTCGACAGATAAAGGCGATTGATTAATAAAGTCAATAATAGGGGTCTTTAGTTCGGAGGCATTAAGTTTGATACCAACAAATATACTATTATCGTTTTCAATTGCTTTTCTGATGGGTTTTGCTAGCAGCGCCAAGTCAGTTTCTTCTAATTTTTTAAGGGCTAAGACTGAGCTTTCTAATATAACCTCACTTTTGGCAATAACCAATGTGGCTCCCGCGCTAAAACTAATTGCTTTTCCTACTAACCAAAATGCTGCCGCTATTCCTGCTGCCAAAATAAATCCTATCTGTTTAATTTTTAATATCTCATCCTATCAAAATTATGGATAATTATCAAGGGGGCTATTGCTGGAATGGATTACACGGACAAGCCGTGTAATGACGGAATGGAAAAACTTTGCGCGAACCCCGCTTTCGCGGGGACATGCTTTACGTTACTTTGCGGTTCAAAACAAATAATGCATGGATTGCCGTGGTCTTTACTCTGCCTCGCAATGATGAATGTAAAGAAAATTAAGAGTTTCTTCACTTTTTCCTTGACGTGTGGGGGGCATCCATCATATAACACGCCTCATATGAATGAATCGGGTGGATAACCACTTGGCAGATTCCTCTTCAACGCCATATGTTTCCATGATTTCCATGAAATATATGCCTTGCAGAAAATCTTTCAAATCTCCTCCCTCTGAAGACATGTTTTTTTAAACTAGAAGTAAGGAGTTTGGCCCAATGCCAACTATTCAACAATTAATTAGAAAGCCTCGCGCCGTCGGCGGAAAAAAGGCTATGAAGGCAAAGAAAAACCGTGCGTTGAAGGAATGTCCTCAACGTCGCGGTGTTTGTACACGCGTTTACACAACCACACCGAAAAAGCCGAACTCGGCGCTTCGTAAGGTTGCAAAAGTTCGTTTAACAACAGGTTACGAAGTTATTTGTTATATCCCTGGTGAAGGCCACAATTTGCAGGAACACTCCGTATGTTTGGTTCGTGGTGGTCGTGTTAAGGATTTGCCGGGTGTCCGTTATACGGTTATCCGCGGAACATTGGATACACAGGGTGTTAAAGACCGTAAGAACTCTCGTTCACGTTACGGCGCGAAGAAAGGTAAATAGGACATGTCCAGAAGACACGCAGCAGAAAAAAGACAAGTTTTACCAGATCCACAGTTTAACGACATGGTTCTGACGAAATTCATGAATAACATTATGGAGCACGGCAAGAAGTCCGTTGCGGAAAAAATCGTTTATGGTGCATTGGAAATCATGAAGGAAAAGGCCGCGAACGAAAATATCACAGATGATGATACAGATACAGAGGGCACAACGTCATCTGGTGGTCACAAGGGTTTGATGGTATTCCACAAGGCTCTTAAAAAAGTTGCCCCTCAGTTAGAGGTTCGTTCACGTCGTGTGGGTGGTGCAACATATCAGGTGCCTGTTGAGGTTCGTTTCGACCGTGCGCGTGCGTTGGCGATGCGTTGGATTATTGATGCGGCGCGTAAGCGGTCTGAACGCACAATGAAGGATCGTTTGGCGGCGGAATTATTGGATGCCTCAAATGACCGTGGTAATGCGGTTAAGAAGCGTGAAGATACACATAAAATGGCGGATGCAAACAAAGCGTTTGCGCACTTCCGGTGGTAAGAAGTTAAAAAGATTAATTAGGACATATATAAAATGACTGAAGCAACAACAGACGACATTCCATTATCCCTCTATCGTAACTTTGGGATTATGGCGCACATTGATGCGGGTAAAACAACTACGTCCGAACGGATTTTGTTTTACACTGGTAAATCTCACAAAATTGGTGAGGTGCATGATGGTGCGGCGACAATGGATTGGATGGAGCAAGAGCAGGAGCGTGGAATCACGATTACATCTGCGGCGACGACCACATTCTGGAATGGGACGGCTGATGGTGTAACAAAGGGCGCGAAGTGTCGTATGAATATTATTGATACACCAGGTCACGTTGATTTTACAATTGAGGTTGAGCGTTCATTGCGTGTTCTTGATGGTGCGGTTGCGGTTTTGGATGC
>CAYGLI010000101.1:0-3383 GCA_964350795.1 uncultured Micavibrio sp. | reverse complement strand
CATGGCTAATCATAAGTCTGCAAAAACAAGAATTCGTCGCAATGAACGTCGTGCCGTTATCAACGGTAACCGCATGTCACGTATCCGTACATTTGTTAAAAAAGTAATGGTGGCGATTGAATCTGGTGATGCCAAACAGGCCGATGAGGCCTTGCGTGCAGCGCAACCTGAATTACAACGTGGCGCCGCAAAAGGTGTTTTAAATAAGAAGACAGTGGCACGCAAAATGTCTCGTCTATCTGCCCGTGTTAAGGCATTAAAAACACAAAACTAATACCTATACGTATTCATGATTTTCGCGCTGTAAGGGATTGTCCTTTATGGCGTAAAAACCTTTATTTATCAATAATTTAGATAATAAAATTTCTTTTTAAAAAAAAATAAATTTTTGTCTTGAATTCATCCCCATTTATTTTTAAGGTCATTCTTATCCGGTCATAAAGATCAATATAAAAAAACGAAAACAGACGTAGTTATAAACGGATAAAATATTGGTCAAGAATAAGGGTTAAATTCCCTTATTAAAACGTAAATCATGTGATTTGCGTTAACGGGATTATTTTGACTAAATTAAAAAGTTTCGGGAAGGAAACGTATTATTATGGTGAATGAAGGGGGCAAACCTATGGGATCGTCAAACGTTGTGGCTATGAATCAATTTTCTGTTGAGCCAACATCGGAAATATTACAGGCGTGGGATGCCGTCTATCAATTATTACGCGATGAATTTGGAGAAGGCGTTTATCGCAGTTGGTTAAAACCAATGGAATTACAGGCCTATTACGAAGGAACATTGGAAATATCTGTTCCAACACGTTTTATGCGTGATTGGATTCAGGAACATTACTCCAAACAAATTTTATCCCTCTGCCAAAAACAAAATGCAGATATTGCACGCCTGCAATTCGTTGTTTCCGTTCAAAATCAGGTTCAAATCGAGGAAAGCGCAAAAGAAGAAATTAAAATCCGCGCCAATCAAAACTTGAAAAATGCCAATACGGTTATTGATGAGGACTTATCAGCCCCGCTCGACCCTCGATTTACATTCGATACATTTGTTGTGGGTGAACCGAATGCATTTGCTCACGCCGCATGCCGCCGCGTCATTGAGGCCGAGGGGACACCATTTAACCCACTTTATATATATGGTTCTGTTGGTCTTGGTAAAACACACCTGATGCATGCCATGGCGCGTGCCTTGCGTGAAAAAGGGAAAGGCGAAATCCTTTATTTATCCGCTGAGAAATTCATGTATGAATTCGTCAAGGCTCTGCGTGCCAACGACTCCATGGCGTTCAAAGAAAAATTACGCAAGGTCGATGTGTTGATGATTGATGATATTCAATTCATCGCGGGCAAGGAATCCACCCAAGAAGAATTCTTCCACACATTCAATGCATTGGTTGATAATGGCAAACTCATCATTATTGCGGGTGACCGCGCACCAATGGATTTAGAAGGCTTGGACGAACGCCTGCGCTCTCGTATGGGGTGGGGTTTGGTTGCCGATATTCGCCCATCAACGTTGGAGTTGCGTTTGAATATCGTTAAGCACAAGGCAAACTTGATGAATTTGGAATTAACCGATGATGTTGCCGTGTTCTTGGCCAATAAAATCACCTCAAATATTCGTGAGCTAGAAGGCGCATTAAACCGTTTGGCGGTTCAGGCCGATATGTCCGGCGAGGCAACAACATTGGATGCGGCCACTGATATTTTATCCGATGTTTTACGCTCGTACGAACGCCGCATTACAATTGATGAAATCCAACGCAAAGTTGCGGAACATTTCACACTACGCCTTGATGATATGTTCTCGGCGCGTCGGTCACGAAATGTCGCAAGACCGCGTCAGGTTGCCATGTATTTGTGCAAAAAATTAACCCCAAGATCACTGCCAGAAATCGGCCGTAAATTTGGTGGACGCGACCACACAACGGTCATGCATGCGGTCCGTAAAATTGAAGAGTTGGTCGGTGAAGACATCGCCTTCGCCGATGAAGTCAAGACATTAACGCGCAAATTAAAGGGTTAAATTTGCATAAATAAAATTATTGTGCTAGCATTAATTTTTTAATGAGCTAAGTAAGGTAAATTATGGACGGACATTTATTTCATATTAGGCAAAGCGTTTGGAACAAATTAAAAGTAACATTTGAATCTGATACTTCATCTGATGCGGCTAAAATTACAGAAGAGAAATCCAGCCCTCACAATGACGGAATGGGAATGACGGGTATCGTTTTAGTCAAAATAGATAGGCAATTATCTGAGGCACAAAGACAGTTAATGAATAAGAAGGCCTTATGCGGATCTATTAGTTCAGATTTCTCGGATGACCCACACTGGCACATTAGCCGAGAAGCTGATTTTTTCGTTAGAGCGGCTAAAAGAAGAGGTTTGTCTGTAAGGGATGCCACAAGGATGGCTTTGACACACGGTCGCCGTTAAATAGCTTTTTATATAAAAAAAGATAATCTGAATTATCCACAGCCCTATATTTCAAACAGCCTGCGGCTCAAGCGAACACTTGACGGCAGGCCGTTTCCGTTTAATATCAAATCAAAGATTTAATATAGAGGATATGACAGATGAAAATTAGTATAGATCGCGCCGATTTAATGAGAGCCCTTAGCCACGTTCAATCAGTGGTGGAGCGCAGAAACACTATTCCAATCCTCTCTAACGTACGCCTTGATGCCGCCGATGGTATGGTCACATTAACCGCAACGGACATGGATTTGGAAATGCGTGAATCCGTTGCCGCCACGGTTGAGGCCGAGGGGTCAACAACCGTTCCCGCGCACACATTCCACGATATTGTTCGTAAATTGGGCGATGATGCCAAGGTTGTATTGGCGTTGGAACCAGGTGGAAATATGATGACCGTCACCGCGGGTCGCTCAAAATTCAAATTATCTTGTTTGCCTGTGGCTGATTTTCCAGAGCTTGGCTCTGGCGACATGGATGTAACATTCACAATCCCTGCAAATGGGTTGCGTGAATTGGTTGACCGCACACGCTTTGCGATGTCAAACGACGAAACACGTTATTATTTAAATGGTGCGTATGTTCACGCCGCGGAATCGAATGGTGTTGCCGTTTTACGCGCCGTCGCCACCGATGGTCACCGTTTGGCACAATTTGAAATGCCATTACCTGAGGGCGCAACCGATATGCCGGGCGTGATTATTCCACGTAAGGCCGTTGCCGAAATCCGCAAATTGGTTGAGGAAGCCGCCGCGGACATCACAATTGAACTATCAGAAAACAAGGTTCGTTTTGCCTTTGACCATATCGTCATGACATCCAAATTAATTGATGGAACGTTCCCTGATTATCAAAAGGTTATTCCACAAGGAAACGATAAAATTGTTGAGGTA
>CAYGLI010000100.1:0-3537 GCA_964350795.1 uncultured Micavibrio sp. | reverse complement strand
TCAGTCATTAAATTGGCTCGACGTTACCTATGATCGTGACAAAAGAAACGGAATTTTATCCTGTTGCGCTCATCAAATATTTTTTGCAACCAATGATCTTGCAACAGCGCAATATGTATCTGAATCCTGCGGTAATCAAACGATTGACGCCGTATCTAAATCGAAACGAAAATCCATGAAATATGAAGCTCCTACTCATAATACATCACAGCGGGGAACGCCGCTTATCGCCAAGCATGAAATGAGAGATTTTAATATCAATGAGCAAATTATTCTTGTTGAAGGATCACAACCCATAAAATGTAAGAAAATTGAATATTACAAAGACAAAACTTTCAAAGATCGAGAAGTGCCTCCTCCGGCAGTTCCAGAACTTATAATCAGCGATAATGCCATTCCTTATTTTGATATTCAATCGGATCAAAATTCTAAAGCTCAGGAAAAAGACCCCAATCAAACAGAGATTAATTACAATCCCCCCGAAGATTTGACAGATGGCATACCTAATATTTAAGAAGACCGTGAAGAAAAAGAAGTTTTAAAAATGCTGTCTGACCGTCTCAAATAATATTCACGATTTACCAATTTCTGTTTTTGTATGTTTAAGCTCTTTGATTGCTTGAAGTGTTATTTTGATAGACGAATGCATGAATAATCCGGCTATTATGAAAGCAACGATAATATCAGGCCACACTGTTCCACTGGCAAAAACACCAACTCCCGACAATATAACAGCAACATTGCCGATAGCATCATTACGGCTGCATAGCCACACTGAGCGAATATTAGAATCCCCTTCGCGGTATTTTAGTAAAAGCAGAACGCTAACCATATTTGCTAAAAGTGCAAGAAAACCTATAGCCCCCATCATTAATGGCTCCGGAGCACCTACAAAAACAATACGATATAAAGTAAAACCAAGGACAAACATTGCCATTGCGCCTAGACTAAGACCCTTAAGTAATGCAGCCATTGCTCGTACCTTTAAGGACTTTCCGAGTACTAGAAGCGTCACACCATAGGTGGCCGTGTCACCAAGAAAATCAAGAGCATCGGCTTTTAGAGCTGTTGAATCAGCCATGAATCCTGCAACAATTTCAACCAAAAACATCAGGCCATTGATGGCAACCACCACCCACAGAATATTTTTGTAAGTATCGGAAAGTCCCTCAAATGACTGGTTTTCGCATGAATTTCCGCAATTATCAGCCATTATTTTTCTGTCCTGTTTTTTAGTGTTCTGGCCCCAATAAAAAATTCATGAAATATGAGCAAAGCCACACCGCTGACAATGGCACTGTCGGTGATATTAAAGGCTGGCCAGTGATAACCATAAACATGAAAATCCAGAATGTCGATCACATGCCCATAAGCCAACCGTTCAAACGTGTTGCCCAATGCGCCACCTATAATCAAACCGAGCGCAACACTAACCCATAGAGATTGTGTCCTTAGCAACCAGATAAAGAAAAAAGCTGTAATGAGTAAGGCAAAGCCTGAAAGCAACCATTTACCATACTCTAGGCCTTGCAACATACCGAAACTCACACCATCATTGCCAGCCCAGACCAGATTGAAAAACGGGGTAACTTGTACAAAACCGTTTGTGTCCTGCAAATGTAAAAATAAGGCGTGTTCAGTGAAACGGTCAATCATAATAACCAAAGCGGATACTATGAGTGCAATAATGGGTAAACGGAATTTAGAAAATAAACTTATCAATGTATTATTCATTAGAATTGCTTTCCTCATCGACAGGTAATGATAGTGAAAATTCAGCGGATTCAGGAATGCATGTTTTTTCACAGACCATCCAATCTACCTTTGCGGTGAGCATATAGGTTCCGGAAGGCGTGTTTTTGGGCGGCATGATTGTAACCGGCAAAGAAACCTTTCCGCTATAGCCGTAGGTGGTGAAACCGAAATCCTCATATGTTTCCGTTGACGGCCATTCAATTGCTCCGGCTTTGAAAGCAGGCGGCAATGTCCACGCAATTCTGACAGGCAGACCTGAATCACCAGGGGGATCGGCATAGGTGTGCCAACCCTCCATCAAATCAAAGTCCAGAAACACTTTGAATGGTGTACCGGAAGAGATAGTTTCAACATTTGTTGTAAGTTTCAGGCGCGTCATATCGGAGCGATATTCTTCTGTGTCCTGTGCGAGGGACGGTCCTTGCAGAAATATTAAACCAAACAGAAGGAAAGCAAATTTTTTCATGGTTTTAAGTCCTTTCTTTTGTTGTTTCGGTGCAAAGCGCTTCGATAATGCTACATGTGGCATTTTTCTCATTGGGACACGCCCTAATCATAGCGTTAAGTTCTTTTTGAAGTGCGCTGAGACTGGCTTTATCTTTTTTAATTTTCTCAAGATGCCGCTTGGCGATGCTACTGGCTTTTTCACAGGACGCATCGGGATTTTCGCTGAGTTCGAAAAGTTCACGAATATCAGAAATGGAAAATCCAAGCTCGCGCCCACGCCTGATAAAAATAAGGCGGTCAATATGGCCAGTATTGTAAAGTCTGTGATTGCCGTCTGTCCGTATGGATGGCGGTAGAAGCCCGATATCTTCATAATGGCGGATCGTTTGAATTTTACATCCGCTTTGCTTTGAAAGACCGCCAATGGCCAATTTTTTATGTTGCACTCTATTCTCCTTATAAAAATATCTACAATAGTTGTAGATTTTATACGTGTATTACGATAAAAAGACAAGGCACAAACAAAAGGAGACCTCACAATGAAACGTAAAACTATAATGACAATGGCTTTAGCAACCGCACTGTTTGCCTTTCCAATAGCCGGTGTTTTAGCACAAGCCCCACAGGGTCAGGAAACCCAAAGCCAGCAAGCCCCGTCTCAAGGCATGATGGGTATGGGTAAAAACATGATGGGCGGCAGCATGGGACATATGCCAATGAACTGTACGGGTATGAAAGATTGTCCTTGTCCCATGATGCGTGGTCAGGGGCCGATGGCTCCGGTTGATACGCTGACCGAAGATCATGTCCGCACCATGCTTGAAAATGATTTATCATGGCAGGGCAATACACGCCTTAAAGTAGGCACAGTAAAAACAAGCGAAGATGGCAACATCGTAGGCGATATTGTGACGCAAGATGGCGTACTCGTAGATAAATGGAGCGTTGATCCTAAAACTGGCGCTATGCAACGCGTGCAGTAATCAGGCTTTTGCTAAATAGTTTTAAGTGAGTAGAACTCAATATTTTACTCACTTAAAATTTTATATAGATTGCCAAATCCACATGCCAATCAATCCAATCACGCCCCAAGACACGGCTATAAAGAAAGCCACACGAATAAAGATGCCCAAAGCACCTAAGATTCCGCCAACAAGAATGGACGGAACGATAGTGGTCGCAAATCTTGCCCATTTTGGCCATTCATCAGGAATGAACTCTTGAAGATTATAACCGGTAAAGCCGGCAGCAATGATGAAGACCCAGAAGCTCCATACGCCAATAGCGTGAACTTCGTATTCTTCTTCATCCATAAAATCATCGCCAACGCGTCTG
>CAYGLI010000099.1:0-3593 GCA_964350795.1 uncultured Micavibrio sp. | reverse complement strand
TCGTTCGCGGTGAAGATAACTTTGAAATCGGTATCCCTGAATCATTCAATGTTTTAACAAAAGAGCTTCGCGCACTTGGTTTGAATATTGATTTGAAGAATACGGGTAAGTAAATAATGTTATCCCCGCGAAAGCGCGGATTGAACAGTTTCTAGATAAGAATTTAAAAGGCAGGAAAAAATTATGAATGAACTAATGAACCTCTTTGGAAATGGCCAAGGCCCACAAAGTTTTGACGCATTGCGTATTGCAATCGCATCACCGGATCAGATTAACAGCTGGTCTTATGGTGAAGTGAAAAAGCCAGAAACTATCAACTATCGTACGTTCAAACCTGAACGGGATGGTTTGTTTTGTGCTCGTATTTTTGGCCCAGTGAAAGATTATGAATGCCTGTGCGGTAAGTATAAGCGTATGAAATTCAAGGGGATTATTTGCGAAAAATGTGGTGTTGAAGTCACATTGACCAAGGTTCGTCGCGAGCGTATGGGTCATGTTGATTTGGCCGCACCTGTTGCCCACATCTGGTTCTTAAAATCATTGCCTTCACGTATTGGTTTGATGATGAACATGACATTAAAGGAAATTGAGAAGGTTCTCTATTTCGAAAACTACATGGTTGTTGAACCTGGTATGACGCCTTTATCAATGTTCCAAACATTGACCGAAGAAGAATATATGGATGCTCAGGACGAATATGGCGAAGAAAATTTCCGCGCATTAATTGGTGCCGAGGCATTGAAAGAAGTTCTGTCAGCCGTGAATTTGGAAGAGCAAAAGGTTCAGTACGAAGAAGACCTTGCCAATTGTGGTTCTGAAATCAAACGTAAGAAATTGGTTAAACAAATTAAATTATTAGAGGCATTTATTGATTCTGGAACGCGTCCTGAATGGATGATTTTGGATACGTTGCCTGTGTTGCCACCTGAATTGCGCCCATTGGTACCATTGGATGGTGGTCGTTTTGCGACATCTGATTTGAACGACCTATACCGTCGTGTGATTAACCGTAACAACCGTTTGCGTCGTTTGATCGAGCTTCGTGCGCCAGACATTATTGTGCGTAACGAAAAACGTATGTTGCAGGAATCTGTTGATGCCCTATTCGATAACGGTCGTCGTGGCCGTGTGATTACAGGGACAAACAAGCGTCCATTGAAATCACTATCCGACATGTTAAAAGGGAAGCAAGGTCGTTTCCGTCAAAACTTGCTTGGGAAGCGTGTTGATTATTCTGCCCGTTCGGTTATTACCGTTGGCCCTGAATTGATGTTGCATCAATGTGGATTGCCGAAAAAAATGGCATTGGAGTTATTTAAACCATTCATTTATCACAAGTTGGAACTATACGGACATGCGTCCACAGTGAAGGCCGCGAAGAAAATGGTTGAAAAGGAAAGACCAGAAGTTTGGGATATTCTTGAAGAGTGTATTCGCGAACACCCTGTTCTATTAAACCGTGCACCAACATTACATAGGCTTGGTATCCAAGCGTTTGAACCAGTGTTGGTTGAAGGCAAGGCAATTCGTTTACACCCATTGGTTTGTACTGCGTTTAACGCCGACTTTGACGGGGATCAAATGGCGGTTCACTTGCCATTATCAATTGAATCTCAACTTGAGGCTCGTTGTTTGATGATGTCGACAAATAACATTTTGTCACCATCATCAGGTAAGCCGGTTATTGTTCCGTCACAGGATATTGTTTTGGGTCTATATTACATGTCACTTATTTTGGATGACCAAAAAGGTGAGGGTATGATTTTCCGTGGAACAGGTGAAATTCAACACGCGATTGCAAATAATGAATTATCTCTGCACGCCAAAATCAAATGTCGTTATGAAGGCGTTGATGCGGACGGAAACAAAAAATATGACATCGTTGAATCAACACCGGGTCGTATGATTTTATCTGACTTGTTACCACGTAATCCAAACGTACCATTTGATGCGTTGAACCGTGTTTTGACCAAGAAAGAAACATCGAATTTGATCGACGTGATTTACCGTCACTGTGGTCAAAAGGAAACAGTTATTTTCTGTGACCGTCTGATGAAACTTGGGTTTAAACACGCGTGTATGGCGGGTATTTCATTTGGTAAGGCGGATATGATTATCCCTGCGGCAAAAGAAACATTGGTTGCAGCGGCACAGGAAAAAACCAAAGAATTCGAACAACAATATCAAGATGGTTTGATCACCAAAGGTGAGAAATATAACAAGGTTATTGATATTTGGTCGGCCTGTACGGACGAAGTATCCGATGCGATGATGGCGGAAATTTCTGATATTACGAAATCTGGGTTGAACTCCGTTTACATGATGGCGCACTCTGGTGCTCGTGGATCGGCGACACAGATTCGTCAATTGGCGGGTATGCGTGGATTGATGGCGAAACCATCAGGCGAAATTATTGAAACACCGATTATCTCTAACTTTAAAGAGGGTCTATCGGTTCTTGAATACTTTAACTCCACCCACGGGGCGCGTAAGGGTCTTGCGGATACGGCATTGAAGACGGCTAACTCTGGTTACCTCACACGTCGTTTGGTTGATGTTGCACAGGATGTGATTGTAACAACCGCCGATTGTGGAACGGAAAATGGTTTGACAATGCGCGCCGTGATTGATGGTGGTGATGTTATCGTGCCGTTGTCTGAGCGTTTGCTTGGTCGTGTACCCGTTGCCGATATTGCCAACCCATTAACGGGCGAAGTGATTACAAAGGGTGGCGAAGTTGTTAACGAGGCCATGGCCGAATTAATTGAAACGGCCGGTGTTGATACTGTTCTTGTTCGCTCTGTTTTGACTTGTGATACGGTCGAGGGATGTTGTGCCAAATGTTATGGTCGTGACCTTGCGCGTGGAACAGAGGTTAATGTTGGTGAGGCCGTTGGTGTTATGGCGGCGCAATCCATTGGTGAGCCAGGAACACAATTGACAATGCGTACTTTCCACATTGGTGGTGCGGCGCAACGTGGCGCGGAACAATCATCGATTGAGGCATCATTGGATGGTGTGGTTTCGATTGAACATGAAAACACGGTTAAAAATTCTGATGGTATTGCCATTGTAATGGGCCGTAACATGGAGTTGGAAATCAAGGACGACAAGGGCGCGATTAAGGCATCTTATCGTCTACAGTACGGTTCGAAATTGCACGTCACGAACGGTGATAAGGTTAAGGCCGGAACAAAAATGGCTGACTGGGATCCATATACAATGCCTGTTATCGTTGAAAAAGACGGTATCGCGAATTACTTTGACTTGGTTGAAGGAACATCTTTGTCCGAGCAAGTTGACGAAGCGACAGGTATTGCGTCTAAGGTTATCACTGACTGGCGTGCAACGCCAAAAGGTGGCGATTTGAAACCACGTATTTCACTGACTGACAAAAAAGGCGATGTCATTACTTTGCCAAATGGTCTGCCGGCGAATTATTACCTATCAACTGGTGCGGTTCTATCCATAGAAAACGGTGTTGAGGTGAAGGCAGGGGACGTGATTGCGCGTATTCCACGTGAATCATCAAAAACACGCGATATTACAGGTGGTTTGCCACGTGTTGCGGAATTGTTCGAGGCACGTCGTCC
>CAYGLI010000098.1:0-4072 GCA_964350795.1 uncultured Micavibrio sp. | reverse complement strand
GTCTATGTCGATGGGCTTAATCCCAAATCCATTCGTTATCTTTTGATTCAGGCGGGTTTGGATACACCCGTTTTTATGTTTTGGGTTTATTCCGCAATTTGTTGTGTGGCTGTCTTTTTAATCACCAAGGTGATTGGGATGGCACCAATTACGGTTATCCTTTTAACCTTCACAGGTTTTTTTGGATTACCGCGTTTTATTTTGAAAAAGAAAGTTCAAAAGAGGCAGAAAAAGTTTTTGGCTGAATTTGCCGATTCCCTTGATGGTATGACGCGGTTGCTAAAATCAGGGATGCCTATATCCGAGGCAATTGCCATGACATCGCGCGAATATACAGGGCCAATTGGCGAAGAAATGACAAAGGTTTATGAGGCGCAGCGTGTTGGCGATACCTTGCCCGAAGCCGTTGAAAAATTAGCCTTCCGTGTGCCCTTGCCCGAGGTGAAAATGTTTGCAACCGCCATCGTTATTCAAACCCAAACAGGGTCCAGTCTGTCCGAAGTGTTGGAAAATTTATCCAATGTTATTCGCCAACGATTCCGATTAAAACGTAAGGTGCAGGCACTATCGGCCGAGGCAAAAATATCTGCGGCCATTATTGGGTGTTTGCCCCTCACCGTTATTGGCGGCATGTATTTGACGAATGCGGATTATATTTCCCTGTTATGGACGCATAATACTGGAAAAATGATGATGTATGGCGCAATCGCATGGATGAGTATTGGGGTTTTAATTATGCGCCAAATGATTAATTTTAGGATTTAACGGACATGGATAATCAAACCGCAATCATTATCGTCAGTGCCCTTTTGGCTGGATTATCCTTTATCGGGATTGCCTTGCCATTATTAAATCGCGCCGAGAAAAAAGATAAATATAAATCACTTATTCAGGATCGACGTAAGACGTTATACGCAGACACCATCAAGGAGACGAAGGCAAAGGGGAATGTTGTTACCCCAAATTCCCAAGAAAATGTCGCGGCATTTTTCAAGGTCGAACAAATGATCGGGAAAACCGCTGGTAGCATTCGAAAAAAATTAAATAACGCGGGATACAGGTCACCCAACGCACCCCTAACCTATATGTTTTGCAAAATTGGATTGCCCGTTATTTTTGTCCTTGTGGGCATGATGTTCCTCAGTAAGGTTGAGGATATCTCCAGTGGAATGGTGTTTATTATTCTTGGTGGCGTGGCCGCCCTAGGGTGGTTTTTGCCAGGCATCATGGTTAAAAACCAGATTGATAAACGTCAGGAAGAAATTAACCTGTCTTTCCCCGATGCACTTGATATGATTTTAGTGTGTGTGCAGGGTGGGATTAGTATTGAACAAGCCATCGTTCGCATCAGTGAGGAAATCTCCGAACAATCGCAAATTCTGGCTGAAGAATTGGGATTGTTAAGTGCCGAGCTAGGTTTGCTCTCCGACCGACGACAAGCCTTTGGCGATTTCGCTGAACGTGTTGGTGGTGGGTCGGCCAAATCATTTGGAACGGCGATGGTTCAGGCCGAAAAATATGGTACATCCATATCACAGGCCATACGCGTTATGTCGGACGAACAACGGGAAATTCGTATGGCAAACGCCGAACAAAAGGCGGCATCATTGCCCCCTAAATTAACCGTACCGATGATTTTATTTTTCCTACCGCCCCTATTCGTCGCGATTTTAGGCCCTGCGTTTTTACAAATGGGTGGATAAAAATTTTTGAAACGCAAAGGACGCAAAGTCGCGCAAAGTTTTTTCTTCACTTTATTATCATCCTGAGCGAAGTCAAAAGATCTTAACTGTTGAAGACGAACTAAATGGACGATTAAAATAAGAACAACTTTGTGTAACATCGTGTCCTTTGTGGTGAAATCAAAATTAAGGCTTCGCAGAATTCGCTAACGTTAATGTCAAGCCATCCAATTCTTCACTCATGATAATTTGACAGGACAGGCGTGAATTATCTTCGCGGTCGAATGTTTCGTCCAACATGTCATCTTCGTCATCACGCATTGCGAATAATTTATCTTTCCAATCCGTATCAACATAAACATGGCATGTGGCGCAACAACATGCGCCGCCGCATTCGGCCTTGATGGGTAAACCGTAATCACGGATGATTTCCATGACCTGCCATCCCTCGATGGCCTCTAATTCATGTTGTTTTCCGTCTTGGTCAGTGACAAAAATTTTCATGTGAAATCACTCTCCGCCTTCTAACATTTTACGCACACCAATGGATAATGCCGCCATTGCCCATGCGGACGAAATCACACTACCGAACGCCGTGGCGAAATCAATAATGGCCATTTGTATTGGGGATGTGTTTTCACCGCCACCTGAAAATGCGCCCAGCACAATAAATATAAATAACCCCGCGGAAATTGACGTCGCCAATTTCACAACGAAAATCGGTAGGGAAAAACCCAGCTTTTTATAGCCATTATAGAAATGCAAAACATCAATTTTTCCTATAATTAAAATCGGTAACAAGATCATGCGAATGGCATAGAGCACAAATCCAACCAACCCAAAAAACAGAATGATATGAATCATATTGGGGGCTTCCTCGGCCTGCGATGCCGCCTGAATGGGTACAAACACCATTTGCATTAACCCCAAAATACCCGCGGCCAAATATCCAAAAACGACATAGGCAATAGCCCCCGCCACCAATAAATCCTTGCGCTCCATAATATTCAGGCTAAAGACGACTGGCGCGTCCTTATCGCCTTTCTTTGGGGCGTTCATAATAATAAAAATAATGAGGGAACAAAATATACCCGTGACAAAATCCGATGGAATTTGCATTAAGGCCATCACAAAGGATGACGGCATTTCACCATCCGTGAAATTGGCACGTATGACCATAAGCGTTAAAAACGTCACGATAATCGGCACCAATGTCATGGGCATCAACGTGCGACGGTTCAGCCACAGGCTCAATCCACCGCGATGAAGCGCACGAAAAACATCAAAATATTGTGGGGATTTACTATCCATTCACTAACAATCTACTAGGCCGCTTTATCATCTGCAACGCCTAATTTTTTCTGGAGGTCGCTGGACGATGTCGTATATTGAAAACGCAATTTTTTATCTGGATGGATAATGCGGAAGGCTTCTTGCGACATCAACGCCGCCTCATGAAAACCACTCAAGATTAATTTCAATTTCCCAGGATACGTATTAATATCCCCCACCGCAAAAATGCCTGGTTCGGATGTTTGAAATTTCTCTGTATCCACGGGGATGAGATTTTCATTCAGGTTTAAACCAAATTCGGCAACAGGGCCAAGCTTCATGGTTAACCCATAAAACGCCAAAAACCGAGACGCATTCAACGTTAATTCACCTTGGTCTTTGCTTTTAACGGTCAGGGATTCAATCTGTTGACCATCACCTTGCACGGTCTTAATATCGCCAATCACCAAACCCATTTTTCCCGCGGCGACCAATTCACGCATTTTACGCACGGAATCTGGTGCGGCGCGGAAATCGTCACGGCGGTGAACCAACGTTAATGATTTCACCAATGGTTGTAAATTCAATGCCCAATCCAACGCGGAATCTCCGCCCCCCGCAATCACCAAATCATGGTCGGCAAACGCATCCATTTTACGCACGGCGTAAAAAACGGATTCACCCTCATAATTTTCCAAATTCGGAATTGGTGGTTTTTTCGGCATGAATGACCCACCACCTGCGGCAATCACAATGACGGGAGCTTCCAAAATCGTGTCCGCATCGGTGGTTAATTCCCAATTGCCATTATCCAATTTTTTCAATCCCGTTGCCATTTGTGAAAAATGGAATGTCGGGTCGAATGGGGCAATTTGTTCCATCAATCGATCCGTCAAATCCTGTCCCGAAATTATTGGCCACGCAGGAATATCATAGATAGGTTTTTCAGGGTACAGCTCTGCACATTGCCCACCAGGGCGATCCAAAATATCAACCAAATGACATTTCAAATCCAATAATCCCAATTCAAATACGGCGAACAACCCACAAGGCCCTGCACCAATAATAATCACATCTGTTTTTATATTTTCACTCATGAGGTTTTATATAGCGTTAAT
>CAYGLI010000097.1:0-4336 GCA_964350795.1 uncultured Micavibrio sp. | reverse complement strand
TGAATAGTTGTTTTATAGTTTATAAAAAAGGGAGATAAAAAATGCATAATGATGATGATATGATGACGGCAATGATTGCTCAGAAAATGAAAGATCCAGAAAAATCTGTGACTGGGTTATCCTCCTTGTTTGGTCGCGCTAAGGCTAAAATTGATAATTTTTTATTAATGCGCCGTGTTGATCGTACTCTTGCTAAAGGCCGCGCGCGTGAAGCTGCCGCACGCAAACCTCGCCAACAATAATCCTTATTTGCAATTTTCATCATAATATGCTTTAAAGACTATGGAAGTCGGCGCGGGCGGAAGCTTCGCCAATCTGGTCAGGTCGGAAACGAAGCAGCCACAACGAAATTCTCCGGGTCGTGTCCGGCTTCTATAATTACTTCAATTTAGGCAAAACAACGACGCACCGTGCTTTCCTTAATTGCTCCACGCTAATACCTGACTTCACAATATCCGAAACGCTAGCTACTCGACTCCAACCATCTTGTATTAATGGCACAACTCCGTCACGAATTTGTGGGCAATTCACCTGCGCAGAATCTGATGTATGAAGCAACAAGGCTCGACCATTAGCAACCGCTGATATAAGATTATTCCTATTTCCACCACCAGACACAGGTTTAACAACCAAACGCTCCGCACTCAGATCATATGTAACTTCAATCTGTACAGCCGAGATATCCGCCTTTGCTGTTACCGTTGAAAAGGCCAATAAGGCAGTTGCAAATTTAAATTTTTTCATATTTCATTGTATGATGTATCTTTTTCAAATTACAATAGAAATCCACCCCGAATCTTGCTATCTGTTATGACATGGCACTTGCACAGGATACAAAACCAGAAGAATACCGCGTTTTAGCGCGGAAATACCGTCCGCAAAATTTTGACGAACTCATCGGTCAGGATGCCCTTGTCACAACATTGAAAAACGCCATCGATAGCGGTCGCATCGCACATGCCTTTATGCTCACAGGAATTCGCGGAACGGGAAAAACCACCACGGCGCGCATTATTGCCAAGGCCTTAAATTACACGGGCGCGGACGGTAAGGCCGACCCCACAACGGGCGATACATCCGATTGTGATATTTGCAATGCCATTGCCGAGGATCGCCATCCCGACGTCATGGAAATGGACGCCGCATCACGCACAGGGATTGATGATATTCGTGAAATTTTGGATGGCGTTCGGTATGCCCCAACATCGGCGCGGTATAAAGTTTACATCATCGATGAAATTCACATGTTATCGAAACAGGCCTTTAACGCCCTGTTGAAAACATTAGAAGAACCGCCATCCCATGTGAAATTTATTTTTGCGACAACGGAAATTCGTAAGGTGCCCGTCACTATCCTGTCGCGTTGCCAACGATTTGATTTACGCCGTATCGAGGTTCCTGTTCTCAAAGACCATTTCGCCAACATTTGCAAAATGGAGGATGTAAAGGCCGAAGACGCCGCCCTCGATTTAATCGCGCAGGCCGCCGATGGGTCGGTTCGTGATGGATTATCCTTACTTGATCAGGCCATGGCGCTTGGCTCTGCCGCAGAGGTAACAGAGGCAGATGTCGCGACAATGTTGGGCGCAACCGACCGTGTTAAAATATTGGATATGATTGATGCATCATTGGGTGGAAAACCACAGGATGCGCTTGATATTATGCATGACCTTTACCGCATGGGCACTGACCCCCGCGTGGTTATTCAGGATATGATGGATATGATTCATGGTCTGTCCATTTTGGCAATTAACGCAAACAGCGCGATTGAGGCATTGCCCCATTCCGCCATGGATGCCGCAAAATCAATGGCGTCACAATTAACCTCCCCCCAACTACAAAAATCGTGGCAAATTTTGCTAAAAGGCTTGGGTGAACTTCACAATGCACCCAACACACAAAAGGCGGCGGAAATGATCATCCTGCGCCTATGTTATGCCGCGGATTTACCAGACCCCTCCGATTTATTGAAAAAAATTAAGGAAGGAAAAATCAACCTAACTGCACCTGCGCCCGCAACGAATGGGCACGATAATGGTGGTGATCGTCCCCAATTACGCGCCATTGCAGGCGGAGGCGTGGTGAGTGAGGCGGTGGCGGCACCGCAATCAACAGAATCCCCAGAAACCTTACAGGCCATGGTCAAATTATTCGAAAATCGAGGCGAGGTCTTGATGGCCGCGCATTTATACCAAGATATCGCCTGTGTTACCTTGAAAAAAGGTCATTTTGAATTTGTCGCCTATAAAAACGCCCCCGCCGATTTGGCGGGGCGTGTACGCACATGCCTGAAAAACTGGACGGGTGATAATTGGATGGTATCGGTCACCAAGGACGGCAATGGCGCGCAATCATTGGCGGATATGGATCAAGAAACCAAAAACGCGCAAGTGAACGCCATAAAAGAAAATCCCAACGTAAAGGCCGTATTAGAAGCCTTCCCCGATGCAGAAATTGTGAAAATATTTAATAAAGATGAAACATAACTTGTCATTCTGAACGAAGTGAAGAATCTCCTGCGATGCACAATAAAGAATATAATTATTACGTTTATCTCATAACAAACAAAACACACTCAACGCTCTATACGGGTGTTACAAATAATTTGGAACGACGTGTTTGGGAACATAAAAATAAAGCAGCGGATAGCTTTACCAAAAAATATAACTGCACCAAACTTGTCTATTTTGAACATGGTAATGGTATCGAAGGCGCCATCGCACGCGAAAAACAAATTAAAGGGTGGTTGCGCATTAAAAAAGATGCTTTGATTAAAACAATAAATCCAGAATGGAAAGATTTGAGTTTGGAGTGGGAATAGTGTTATGAGATTCTTCGCTATGCTCAGAATGACAAATGAATTGAATAAAGGAGACTAAATCATGGATATGATGAAAATGATGAAACAGGCCAAGGAGATGCAGGACAAAATGATGTCCATGAAAGCCGATTTGGAGAATATCGAAGTTGAAGGCCAAGCCGGTGGTGGCATGGTGACCGCAACGGCAACATGCGGGAAAACATTAAAATCCGTTAAAATTTCACCAGAGGTTATCACCCCCGAAGATCCAGAAATGCTAGAGGATCTTATTTGCGCCGCTGTGAATGACGCCATGGCCAAGGCCGACGCCAAAACCGCCGAGGAAACAAAGGCCATGATGGGCGGTATGGGTTTGCCAAGCGATATTAAATTACCGTTTTAACAATTAACTTGACTTCCTGCGCTCAATCCGTATAAATGCGACAGAATTCAAGAATTAAGAGGATAAAATCATGGCGAAAAAAGGCCCTAATCAAAAAGTAAAATTGGTTTCCACTGCGGGAACAGGATATTGCTACTACACACGTCGTACAAAAAACCTGACTGAAAAATTAGTCATGAAAAAATACGATCCTGTTGTGAAAAAACACGTTGAATTTAAAGAAGACAAAATTAAATCTTAATTTTTATCTTGCCTTGATAAAACGAATAATCGATAAACTCATTCTCCCTATAAAACTCCGCCATAGCGCGGAGTTTTTTTATTCTGTAATTTGCGTTGACCATGCAAACCAAACCGCGATAAATGCCAATAGAATTGATAAAGCGCGGCGCACATATTTCTCACGGCGCGAATGATTTAAAAAAGACTGCATCTGGCTTGATAATATAACAATCAACATATGTATTAGTGTTGCAATCATAACAAATATGACCGTAAGCATAATATAATAAAAATGAAATTTTTCGTTTGTGACAATGAATGTTGGCAACAATGTCACAAAAAATATTGCCGCCTTTGGATTAAGAATATTTGTTATAAACCCGCGCATAAAATATCGTCGGTATGATTGCGATAATGGTGTATCCATATTGTCTTCAATTGCTTCGCCCCGCCACCCATCATAGGCAAGGAAAAACATATATCCTATCCCCAACACCCTGAGTGTTTGATACGCTACTTCTGAGTTTGCAATTAATGTTCCAACACCCAAGACCGCCAAAATACCCATTGATAAAAGGCCTGAAAATATACCAAGCACTGTTGCAAAGCCTACTTTACGTCCTTTTTGAGCGCTGATAATCGCCAGATATCCCATATTGGGACCAGGCGTCGCCTCAATCAAAATACATGCGATAATGAATGTGATTATGTGGTCCATAATTCAATCTATCACAGTAAAAATTATTATATAGCACATTAGGATACCTCTATTTTATCCTTGCATTAAAGGTCAAAACCCTTATATTCCCTGTCAATGAATAATAATTCAGGCAATTTTATAAACATAGGAGTAAATAAAAATGGCTAAGGAAAAATTTGAGCGGAATAAACCGCACGTGAATATTGGAACG
>CAYGLI010000096.1:0-4394 GCA_964350795.1 uncultured Micavibrio sp. | reverse complement strand
GTCCGATATTGGCTATCACTGTATTCTTGAGGATTTGGGCGAAAACCCGTTTTTGGCAAAAATGTATGAAGACCCCAATGGGTTTCGCTTTCCATCGCAAATGTGGTTTATCCTGTCCAAATACGCGGAATTACAGGCCGAATTAAAATCGAATGAAATTAACGTCATCGACCAATCCGTGTTGAACGTCCGCGCCTATACCAATCTATTGTTTCACGGCAAAAAACACGAAAAGGAATGGAACCTTATTGAAGGAATGTTTGATTATATCGACGACAAATTCGGTGTGCCTGACCTGCAAATTTACCTCAAGGCGTCCCCCGAAATACAAATGAAACGCATTCAATCGCGCAATCGCGATTATGAATTGGATGTTGATATAAAATACCTAACGAACCTCAAAGACGAAATCGAAACTTTGATTAAACAGGGTAGGGCACGAGGGCATCATATTATTGAAATCGATACAGATGAAATCTTCCTGTCCGATCATCATGTTTTTGCATCGCAACTTGCCGACGATATTGCCAAACGACTTAAATTCTGTATAAATCCAAGTGTAAAAAACAAAAAAGAAAGCATACAAAAATATGGCTGAACATGAATTTGATATTGTTGTCATCGGTGGTGGCCCTGGTGGGTATGTGGCCGCCATTCGTGCCGCGCAATTGGGGATGAGCGCGGCAGTGGTCGAAGCCAATCACTTGGGCGGTATCTGCCTAAACTGGGGATGTATACCGACAAAGGCGCTGTTACGGTCTGCAGAAATATACCATCACATGAAACACGCCGATGCATTTGGCCTCTCATGTGAAAAACCATCATTCGATATTCAAAAAGTGATTGAACGGTCACGCGGTGTCGCCAAACAATTATCGGGCGGAATAGGGCATTTGCTCAAGAAAAACAAGGTCACTGTCTTTGACGGGTTCGCCAAATTATTAGGTGATGGCAAGGTTGGCGTTGATGGCAAAAAAGAAGTCCTGACCGCTAAACATATTATTGTTGCAACGGGTGCACGCGCGCGTCAAATTCCGGGAATGGAAGCCGACGGCGACAAAATCTGGACGTATCGCGAGGCGATGACGCCAAAGTCCATGCCGAAATCATTGATTATTGTTGGCTCTGGCGCGATTGGGATTGAATTTGCGTCATTCTATCGCACAATGGGTGCGGACGTGACCGTCATTGAAATGATGGATCGTATTTTACCTGTAGAGGATGCGGATGTGTCCGCCGAGGCGCACAAGCAATTTGAAAAACAAGGCATGAAAATCCTAACCTCGGCCAAATTAAACGGCCTGAAAAAAGGCAAAAACGATGTTACCGCCACCGTTGAAATTGACGGTGAAGAAACCGAAATCACCGCCGAAAAATGCATCATGGCCGTTGGTATTGTTGCCAATACGGATGGCATTGGGTTGGAAAACACCAAGGTTAAATTAGACCGCGGGCATATTGTCACCGACGGTTACATGAAAACTGCGGAAAAGGGCATTTACGCCATTGGCGATGTCACGGGCGCACCATGGTTGGCGCACAAGGCTTCGCACGAGGCGATAATCTGCGTCGAAAAAATCGCTGGGGTTGAGGACGTTCACCCAATGGTCAAAGAAAACATCCCCGGATGCACCTATTCAATGCCACAGGTTGCAAGCGTCGGTATCACCGAGGCCAAGGCCAAATTATTGGGCAAAAACATCAAGGTCGGTAAATTTCCATTCATGGGCAATGGTAAGGCCATCGCGCTTGGCGAACCCGAAGGATTTGTCAAAACCATCTTTGACGCGGGCACGGGCGAGTTATTGGGCGCACACATGATTGGCGCAGAAGTCACGGAACTTATCCAAGGCTACGTCATCGGCAAAACGATGGAAGCCACCGAGGGGGAATTCATGCACACTATCTTCCCCCACCCAACATTGTCAGAGATGATGCATGAATCTGTTTTGGACGCGTATGGAAAGGTTATTCATTTTTAATATGTTTGATTACAAAACACCCGTGACAACCTCATCATTTCACGCTAAAGATAAATCATGAATTTAGTCACGGTCATAGGCACCCAATGGGGTGACGAGGGTAAGGGTAAAATTGTTGATTTATTGGCGGAAAAGGCCGACTGTATCGTTCGTTTTCAGGGCGGTAACAATGCTGGTCACACTCTTGTAATAGATGGTAAAACATATAAACTCAACCTTCTCCCCTCTGGCATAGTACGCGATAACACTGTGTCTTATATCGGTAACGGTGTTGTGCTTGACCCCTATGCGTTAATAGCGGAAATCAAATCAGTTACGGAACAAGGTTTGAATATCACACCTCAAAAGCTCGTTATTTCAGAATCCTGCCACCTTATCTTACCTATCCATAAAATATTGGATGGTGCGATGGAAACTGCGCGTGGTGGCATGAGCTTAGGCACAACCAAAAAAGGAATTGGCCCTGCGTATGAGGATAAGGTTGCCCGTCGCGGTATTCGTGTATCTGATCTTCGTAAACCTGATGTATTAAAAAACCGCCTTAACGATATGATTGCGCATCATAATGCAACATTAAAAGGCCTAAACCTTGAAACAGTTAATGCTGGTGAGATTTATAACGAATTAATAAATATCAAAGATGAGATTTTAAACTATGCAGGTTCCGTTGGTCCTGCGCTTGCACAGGCGAACATAGACGGTAAGAATATTTTGTTTGAGGGCGCGCAAGGATCACTTCTTGATATTGATCATGGAACATATCCATTCGTCACATCATCCAACACCGCCGCGGGACAAACATCTGCTGGCTCAGGATTTGGTGGCGCGCGTAAGGCGCATATTATTGGTTTGGCCAAAGCATACACAACACGCGTTGGCGCAGGGCCGTTCCCAACTGAATTAAAAGATTCTATTGGTGAATATTTAGGCGAAAAAGGCCACGAATTTGGCACGGTCACAGGGCGCAAACGTCAATGTGGTTGGTTTGACGCGGTTTTGGTCAAACATGCCTGTCAGGTGAGTGATGTCGATTCGATTGCATTAACCAAAGTCGATGTGTTGGATGGATTAAAAGAAATCAAAATCTGCACAGGATACAAAGTAAACGGCGAGACCATTGACGGTGTTCCTAATCATTCTAAAGATTGGGATGTTATAGAACCCATTTATGAGACAATGGGTGGCTGGGACGGCACGACTGTTGGTGTTCAGGATGCGAACGAATTACCAGACGAGGCAAAGGCCTATATCGATCGCCTTGAAATCTTAATTGGAAAACCAATTTCGATTGTATCCACTTCGCCTGAGCGGAACGATACAATTTTACGTCAGGTATTTTTTCAATAATTATAGTAGATTTTTAAATTCCTCCGTGATAGAAAATGACCACTATCATGGCGCGATGGCAGAGTGGTGATGCAGCGGATTGCAAATCCGTGTACGCCGGTTCGATTCCGGCTCGTGCCTCCAAATAAACTGAATCAAGGCGTTGACATGGATTTCTAAATTCATTAAAACTTCTTTTAATTCTGGTTATTCCTCGATAGCTCAGCGGTAGAGCAGTTGACTGTTAATCAATTGGTCGCAGGTTCGAATCCTGCTCGAGGAGCCATTATTTTTGGATAAAATAAATAAATCAATTCCATTTAAGTTCACCCATTTAAATTGACTTTTTGTTAACCAATTATAATCGCCCGTGATGAATATCAAAATAACAAACATATTTATGTTGAATTCTTAGATAGAGATAGCGCTATATGAAATTTATCTCAAAAGGTCACCAAGAATACGAACCGTGCGTAATCGCAATGGAACAAACAGTTGCGGATATCAAAAATGGTAATGATAGCGATCAAATATGGCTTTTGGAACATCCGCCACTCTATACAGCAGGGACGAGTGCAAATGATGATGATTTATTAAATCCCCAATTCCCCGTGTTTAAAACGGGCAGGGGAGGCGAATATACCTATCATGGAGATGGGCAACGCGTGGCGTACGTCATGATGGATTTGAAAAAACAGATGCAAACACCCGACATTAAAAAATATATTTGGATGTTAGAAGAATGGATTATCCGAACACTCGCAACATTTGATATTAAAGGAGAACGCCGCAAGGGGCGCGTGGGGATTTGGGTTGTGTTGGATGATGGTACAGAATCAAAGATCGCGGCAATTGGTGTGCGTATTCGTCATTGGATTACATTTCACGGGATATCCATCAACCTCAACCCCGATTTATCGCATTTTAACGGCATTGTGCCATGTGGTATTTCAAATCATGGCGTAACATCTATTCATGCGCTGGGGCACACAGATATTTCAATGGATGATTTGGATGAAGCCTTACAAGAGCATAGTTTATATTGAAGTACGGACTGCAAAGATTTTTAAGACTTATAAATTAAAA
>CAYGLI010000095.1:0-4564 GCA_964350795.1 uncultured Micavibrio sp. | reverse complement strand
ATATCCGACCGCGCGTCCGAATTATCCGCCGAATACGGCAATGTGTCCAAGGCATCGGTGGGCGCCATTCAACGCGGACTTTTATCCCTTGAATCCCAAGGCGTTGAAAATTTCTTTGGCGAACCCGCGCTCAACATCTCTGACATGATGCGCACATCATTGGATGGACGTGGAATTTGTAATATTTTGGCGGCGGATAAACTCATTCAATCTCCAAAATTATATTCAACATTCTTGCTATGGCTGCTCGCCGAATTGTTCGAGGAATTGCCCGAGGCAGGCGACATGGACAAACCAAAATTGGTGTTCTTTTTTGACGAGGCGCATTTGTTGTTTAACGATGCGCCAAAGGCGTTGTTGGAAAAGGTTGAACAGGTTGTGCGATTGATACGGTCAAAAGGTGTTGGTGTTTATTTCATAACGCAATCGCCCGCCGATGTGCCTGAATCCGTGCTTGGGCAATTGGCCAATAAAATTCAACATGGCCTACGTGCCTTTACGCCAAAGGCGATGAAAGAGGTTAAGGCCGCCGCGCAATCCTTCCGTGAAAATCCGGAATTGGATACCGAAAAGGTCATTACCGAATTGGGAATTGGCGAAGCATTGGTGAGCACATTAGGGGCAAAAGCCGTTCCGACGATGGCCCAACAAACCATGATCCGCCCACCCGTTTCAAAACTTGGCCCTTGTTCACCCGAAAAACGTACACAGGTTAAGGCCGCATCACCCGTTGGTGCATTATACAACACGGCAATTGACCGGGAAAGTGCCTATGAAATCCTAAAGGCGAAACAAGTCGAGGCGGCAAAACAGGCCGCGAATGATGGTGAAACACTTTTAGGGACGCAAAAAAAGGCAAAAAAAACATCCCGTATGGGGTATTTTGAAACATCCGTGAAGCAGATTATTCGCAGCGTTTCATCCAAAGTTGGGCGCGAAATCGCCAATGCCGTTTTAAAATCCATTTTGAAAAAATGACAAAAATCATGTAGGGTGTTGTCATGACAGATATAAAAGACCAAGTAAAAGATAATATTGAAACAGCGAAAGACGTTGCGCACAATATTGAGGACGAAATTGAAACCGTTGCGCATAACACTGTTCATCCCGAAGACGAAACCGATGCAGAGGCACGCCGACGTCAGCCATGGATGCCCATTATTGGTGTTATTATTGTGGCCATTATTCTATTCACGGTTTACGGATTTTTCTTTAAGTAGATTTTAACATTCCCATTAAACCCAGAAACGCGCGTTTGCGGTGGGAATATTTTTCTTTGCCAACTTTACCTAGCTCGGCGAAAGTCTGCGTTTCATCTTCTGGCATAAACATCGGATCATATCCAAAACCATGCTCGCCCCGTGGTGGATAACACAACGTACCATTGACCTCACCCCGTGCAACAAATTCCATTTCATTAGGCATGACAAGCGCGAGGACGGCGACAAACATCGCGGATTTATCCGCGTTGTCACCAACTTCATCCCACAATTTTTTCATGCCGTAATCAAAATCACGCTCGCCATTTTCATTTGTGGCATATCGCGCGGAATAAATACCGGGTGCGCCGTTGAGGGCATTCACCGCCAGACCGCTATCATCCGCCAAACACGGCATTGCCGTTATTTCGCATGCATGCCGCGCCTTTAACAAGGCATTCCCCTCGAACGTGTCCTCGGTCTCGATTGGTTCAGGCACCCCAACATCTCCCGCGCCAATGATTTTGACGTCATAGGGTTCGAACATGGTTTGAAATTCAACAACCTTGCCCGCGTTGTGCGTGGCAAGGACGATTTTTGATGGGAAATTAAATATTGACATATTTTAAAAAATGTTATAGTGTTGATGAATATACTTAAAAGGAAAAAACATGACAAATCAAACAATAAATATTAGTGAAGAAAATTTAAATTTCACCCCATCTACTTTTGATAAAATGAAAGGCATTGCTACGGGTGCATTTTATTTTGTCGCTGTCGCCCTTCCAATTATATCGGTACCAGGTGTGGCGTCCGCAGTAACTGGAACCCCCGCGCAAGGTTTTGAACTTATAATGGGTGTAGCAGTAGCTCTAGGTACCACCATGGGGGCAATAGCTGGAAAAAACGCAACCCGAAATTCTGCATTGAAAAATGGTCGGGTAGAATTAAAAATCTAGAGTTTTTTCCTGAACCTCTAACAACTCACGACATCCTTTTCTTGCCAGCGCCATCATTGCCGCAAATTGTTCATCCGTAAACGAAAATTCCTCGGCTGTGGCTTGGATTTCGACGATACCGCCTTTGCCTGTGAGGACAAAATTACTGTCCGCCTCGGCATTTGAATCCTCGATATAATCCAAATCTAAAACGCTTTCGCCCTTATAAATCCCACAAGATATTGCGGCAATGGAATCAACGACGGGGCTCTCACTTAATAAACCGATGCTCATGAGATGTTTCACCGCCAACATCATGGCGACATATCCGCCCGTGATGGACGCCGTGCGCGTTCCGCCATCGGCCTGTATAACATCACAATCAATTTTAATTTGGCGTTCGCCCAATTTTTTCATGTCGACAACGGCGCGGAGTGACCGCCCAATTAAACGTTGAATTTCCTGTGTGCGACCCGATTGTTTTCCACGTGCGGCCTCGCGGTCCATGCGGGAATGGGTTGAACGGGGTAACATCCCATATTCCGCCGTGACCCAGCCTTTACCACTTCCGCGCATCCATCCAGGAACGTTTTCATCAACGCTTGCCGTGCATAACACATGCGTGTCACCGCATTTTATCATGCATGACCCTTCGGCATGTTTGGTCACATTTGTTTCAATGATGATATTGCGTAATTGGTCGTTGGCGCGTTTGGATGGACGATTTGTCATGATGATTCCTTGATTATTAAAAAATCTTTATACCGCCATGACGCCATGACGCCAAGGCCTAATTTAAACGCAAAGTTTCGCCAAGCTACGCGAAGTTGAAATGAAACGCCTTATAAAAAAAACTTTACGCGACTTGGCGAAACTTTGCGTTTCAAAAAAATGTCTCAGACGCCCGCGATGCGTATTGCCTTGAAATGGTCAAATAACATGTCTATATTCTTAAAAAAAATAATGAGGATAAGTATGACCGACAACACAGCCGAAAATAATAATGAAACACCAGAAAACGAAAATCTGGATAATGTTGAACAACTTAAAACGGAAATCGAAAACGACCCCATCGCGCTTTTGACCAAGGAGCGCGATGACATGCGCGATAAAATGATGCGCGCCCTTGCAGAGGCGGAAAACACACGTAAACAATCTGAAAAACGTCAGGCAGACACACAAAAATATGCGGTCTCATCCTTTGCCAAGGATATGTTGGATATTTCCGACAATTTGCGCCGTGCCTTGGATGCCATTTCCGAAGACCAATTAACCGATGAAACGGTGAAATTATTACATGAAGGTGTCGCGGCGACAGAGCGCGTGATGCTCTCAAATTTTGAAAAACACGGCATTCGAAAAATTGAACCGACCGAGGGTAAGTTTAATCCAAATTTTCACGAGGTAATGTTCGAAGGCGATGTCCCTGGCAAACAAGCTGGTGAAATTATTCAATTGTTAGAGGCTGGCTATGTCCTCCACGATCGTTTATTGCGCCCTGCCCGGGTTGGTGTTGCCAAAGGTGGTGATACAACAGACCATAAAATTGATACGCAGGCATAGTATTTAACCACACTCTCGCCTTAATTATTTTTGATACTGAAAAAAACAAAGTAACAAAAAGAAAGAAAAAACATGCGCCCCCTCCTTTTTTGTATCGCGGCATATATATTCATTATCATGGTATCACTATCGACATTCGCACAAGACACACCAAAAAACATTGCGACCGCAACATTGGCGGGTGGATGTTTTTGGTGTATTGAACATGATTTTGAAAAACTGGATGGCGTTATTGATGCCGTGTCAGGATACGCAGGCGGCGACCGCCCTAACCCGACATATCAAAATTACAACAAACCATCTGGTGACTATACTGTTCCACATATAGAGGTGATTAAGGTCACATATGATACGGACAAATTATCATATCAAGATATCCTTGAATATCATGTCCGCCATATTGACCCAACGGACGGCCAAGGCCAATTTTGTGACCGTGGAGAAGGATATGTTCCTGCAATATTCGTCAAAAATGAAGATGAACGAACAACGGCAAAATCTGTTTTAAAGGAAACGACTGGTATTCTTGGGCAATTGACACAGGTTCGTGTTTTAGATGACGCGCCGTTTTATGAGGCAGAAGAGTATCATCAAGATTACGCGAAAAAATCCCCAATACGTTATAAATTCTATCGCTGGAATTGTGGACGTGACCAACGCATCGATGAATTATGGGGCACCAACAACTCCGAAAAAGCAAAGGCGGCGTTGAATAATTAAAAAATATTTGACATCCGCCCCAAAGGAATATATTCTTATAACTGTGATGTTGATTTTAAGTGCCTTTGGGCTTAAATATATATTACAAACATAAAAGTGCCTCTTTTGAGGGCTTTAATATTAACGAACTTGCTTATTAAAGGA
>CAYGLI010000094.1:0-4599 GCA_964350795.1 uncultured Micavibrio sp. | reverse complement strand
CTTTGATGTTTTTACGTCTCCCAGACGTGAAACCTCCCTGTTCAACTGCCGAGCCCTTGGGCTCGGTTTTTTTTATTTTCTAATAATGTGAATACGTTACACTGATGGTTCATGGCAAAAAGATTCATAACAATTTATAATTATGGTGGCGGAATTCGCGGGGTTGTCCCTGCGGTGATGATGTCCGAAATTGAACATCGCACGGGCCTGCGTATGGCGCAAATGGTAGATATGTTTACGGGACCATCAACGGGGTCTATCTTAAACGCTGCGCTTACCCGCCCGCATCGTCGTCGATTGGGTATTTCACAATATAAGGCGCGTCATATGATCCGTTTTTATGAACGTGAGGGCGCGAATATATTTCCGACAGATCGTTTTCGCGAATTCCGTGGCCTTGTGCATGATTTTAACAATCGAACGATGAAAATAGGGACATTATCCAAATTATTCAGGCACGGACACTACAGCCCCAATAATTTATCGAACGCCCTCTATCGTTTACTAGGTGACTCTAAATTAGAGGACGCCATAACGTCATTGATTATTCCCACATATAATATCGCGGGTACAGCCCTAGAAGTTGTTAAGGAACGTGGAGAAAATGAAATGTCTCCGGTGCACACAAAAAATAATTTTTTTGACCATGGAGGTCGATCCGTCTGGATTCGTCACCTCAAAGGAAATGCCTATAACCCAAAAAATCATCAAACAATTGATGTCACCACCTATAATGCGGTGATGGCCAGTTGTGCCGCGCCGTCCTATTTTCCATGCCATGAATTTTCCGCTCATGACCCGAATCATAATGTTATACGGAATTATCACGCGATTGATGGGTCAATCTTTGACAATCCTTGTGTTAGCTATCATGGTGCAATCCGCCCGCATGTTCCAAAAAATCAACAATTAACAATGTTATGTTTTGGGACGGGTATCACAAATAAATCAATGACCAAGGATGAATGGAATCAATTTGGCGCATTAGGGGTTGTTGACCCCGTCAACGACTACCCCCTTATCAATATATTGCTAAGCGCGTCCGAAAGCGCATTGATGCAGGCGTTTGAAGAAGAATTGGGCGATAGCAATCTCTATATCTTTAACAAATCACTCTATGATAATAACGGCATTAAAATGGGTTTGCCTGATACCGCGATTGATGACGCAACCCCACAAAATATTGAACGGCTCAAGGCATTTGGTTTGGCTATCCTTGAGGATAATCCATCACAATTGGATGATGTATGCCATATGCTTGTATCCAATTATGATGCCAAACAAAAAGAAGATGACCGTGATGGTATTTTGGATATTCTTAGGAAAAATTTATTTGGAGATTAAATAATCCACATTTTATTGCAATGCGTTACAATAAACACGTGACAATATCCGATACGACTCTGTAATGTTAACTTAATAATAAAAAAATAGGGATGGTGAATGTCGCATCAACATTTGATCATTGATACAAAAGACCAATTTTTAGAATCATGGCCTAGTAGGTTTAAAAATATCTTTCTTGTCTTAAGAAAAAAACATCCTCAAAAGCCCGACTATTATGATGAAATTGTTTCAAAGCTTAAAAAACATAAAGTCAAATTACATGAACACAACATATCTTATAAATATTTTGTTTTTGGAAATCCAGAAACTGCTTTAAGAACGCGTTATATTATTGGTGGACGGCGTAGTCAGGCAAAAGCAAATGCCGACGTTTTCAAGGCTGCGCATGATTGCGATGATGCTGTGGTTTTTTTACAGCTTCCTAATAAAAAAAAGCATGATTACTTAAATTTACAGCACGATGTCGTTAAACATTTTATCAATAACTTGCCTTATAAAGACAATACGCGACCAAATCGACGATATTTATACGGACATTCAACAGGCGCGTGGGCCCTTTTGACTTTGTTAAAAGATGACGTTAAGGGCTCAATTCCAAAAGATTTCAAAAAAATTCGATTTCTAAATATATTTTTGAAAGCATCAATTGATAATAACCGCTCTCTAAGTAATATTTATAATTGGTATTCTAAAAAAGTAGCCAATTATACGTATGGTGACGTTATCTTTGATCGACTTTATTCTGCTTATGATAAATTCAAAGGCGAGGAACATCTCTATGCCCCATATAAAAGAGAAGGAAAGCTACATAACGCCAAGCATCATGAAAATATTTATATGCGGCCTGAAATTTTAAGAAGAACAGCATTGTTATTTAGTTCTCCATTTCCAACGGCAATTACCAACGCGCAAAATATAGAATTTTTTCATGGTACAAACGATAGAGTGGCAGATAAAAACACTGCTTTAGCAATGTCAAATCATATTGACGCTCCATTCATTGAGATGACCGGCACATTTCATACACCATATACTTTACCAAGATTAAAAAATATTTTCGCAGAACGAGTTGATGCCATGCCTATTAATCAATCAATTAAGCCACAGCGCGAGCGTCGCCAGTTAGTTGCGCGCAAGCCTTCTTTATCCGGTCGCAAGCTGACGTTAAGTTTTCCGTCGATGTCGCGTATGATACGCGGAAGTATGGAGACAGGCCAAACGCCGCTCCGTGAACGGCCGCCACTCCCACGCTTTCTAATAGGTAGGTAACGAAATCTTCGTCCGTTTCTAATGTTTTACCCTCTGGTGTTGTTTTACCCATGCACCCTGCACATGATGCATAGATATAAAACGCGCCTTCGGGCGTATGACATGAAACACCTTCGCATTCATTCAATAGCTTCACAACCAAGTCACGGCGTTCTTTAAATGCATCGTTACGTTCTTGTAAAAATGATTGATCGCCAGTCAATGCGGTTTCCGCCGCAGCTTGTGAAATTGATGATGGGTTTGATGTTGATTGAGATTGCATTTTTTTCATCGCCTTAATCAAATCCGCAGGCCCCGCCGCGTACCCGATCCGCCATCCGGTCATGGCGTAAGATTTAGATACGCCATTACATGTTAATGTGCGGTCATAAAGTTTCGGTTCAACCTGCGCTGGTGTACAAAATTTAAATCCGTCATAGACAAGATGTTCGTACATATCGTCGCTCATGATATACACATGCGGATATTTCAATAAAACATCGGTTAGCGCTTTCATTTCATCCCATGAATAAGCCGATCCCGTTGGGTTTGACGGCGAATTCATAATGAGCCATTTTGTTTTATCCGTAATCGCCGCCTCTAAATCCGCGGGCTGTAATTTAAAATTATTCTCGGCGGAACATTCTACAATCACGGGTTCGCCCTCTGCCAATAATGTCATATCAGGATAAGACACCCAATATGGCGCAGGGATTAGAACCTCATCCCCCGGATTAACAGATGCCATTAAGGCATTATAAAGCGTTTGCTTTCCGCCCGTTCCAACGGACACTTGGTCACGTGTGTATGTCAGGCCATTGTCACGTTTGAATTTCGCAATGATTGCGTCCTTCAACTCGGGCGTTCCATCAACATTAGTGTATTTGGTCTTTCCCGCATCCATCGCGGCCTTGGCGCCGTCCTTAATAAAATCAGGTGTATCAAAATCTGGCTCCCCTGCTCCCAATCCAATCACATCCTTGCCCGCGGCCTTTAGCTCCGCTGCTTTGGCACTAACGGCCAATGTTGGTGATGGTTTGATACGGGATAGACGATTTGCAACGATAGACATGGGTTAAAAGCTCCTTTATTTATTTATTATTTTTACCACGAAGGTACAAAGACACGAAGAAAATTTTTAAAACTTTTAACCCATTGAAATATATAATTAAAATGGAAAAAACTCAGTTCGTTCCAGAGTTTGTGTTTTGTTATGGTCGCTTCTCTTGTTTTTGTGTTTAATTTCATAGGCTTATTATATGAATTTATTCCTATTTTGTCAATAACTATTTTTCTTGCTTTTATTCATAAACTTTGTAATTCTAAAATGGCATTAAGAAAAGATTTCGATCTTTACCAACCTGCTATCTTGAGCAAGGTGGTTTCTTGAAAAAGAAATGCGGTCAAATATTGGCAACTAAACAAGGTGTATGTCTTTTATTTTTCCGCTGATTATCGAATATTTTTACGATGCATTTTTATGAAACAAAAATGTAGAAAGATTACAACATGTCAAAAACAAAAGAAAAAATATTAAACATTGTGTTGCCCACCACCTTAATCACTGGTTTTGTGATCGCCGCAGGGTATTATAAATACGACTGCTTACAGACACATGAAACTGGCGCCAAAGAATGCATCATGTTCCCTGAGGAGGCTATTGGTTATTACTGGCAAAACAAACAGCCAACACCAAAGTAAGAAAATAATCTAGGCCGCCTCATCATCCGCAGTGGTTTTAAGTCTTGGAAGCGTCACCCCACGTTGCCCCATGTATTTTCCTGCGCGGTCGGCGTAGGTGACTTCGCATGGGCTATCGCCCTTATAGAATAAGAATTGGCAGATACCCTCATTAGCATAAACTTTCGCAGGAAGTGGTGTTGTGTTTGAAATTTCCAATGTCACTTGCCCTTCCCAACCGGGTTCTAACGGTGTGACATTTACAATTAATCCACAGCGTGCATACGTACTTTTCCCCAGACATATCACCAACACATCATCAGG
>CAYGLI010000093.1:0-4670 GCA_964350795.1 uncultured Micavibrio sp. | reverse complement strand
TCTGTCAAAAACACATCTTTTGGCAGTTCATCAATAAAGAGTTTACCTTGGGATACCCGGTTGGCAACGGCATCGATGAGTTTCTTGTAGCGCAGGTTGCCGGAACGGCTGGCGGCAGGTTTGTGTTCCTCGGGGATTTCTGGGGTGCTGGATAAATAAACTTTGATAAACATGGCAAGGGTTTCGGTGAGGAGTTCGATATCCCGTTTCAAGTATTTGGCCTCCCTGGATTGGCGGTCAAGGCGGCGGGTAATCACTTGCACCATATTGTCATCTTCTTCCTGGTTAAATAACCGCTGCAACGCCTTTGCAACAATCTTGGATTCCGATATG
The DNA here is from genome assembly GCA_964350795.1 of uncultured Micavibrio sp. Taxonomy (GTDB): domain Bacteria; phylum Pseudomonadota; class Alphaproteobacteria; order Micavibrionales; family UBA1664; genus UBA1664. The sequence goes on along the minus strand of CAYGLI010000093.1, from coordinate 4,337 downwards.
CGGCGCTCCTTGGCCGTTTTGGATAAGGCCTGGCGCAAAGCAGGAGTTATGTATGATTGGATACGGCTGGTACTCATAACGGTATCACCTCTTCGTTATCTTCTGTGGCTACATAGGCTGGTATTAGGTTCTCGGCTTCTTCTTCAGTGGTTTGTATTTGTATGGGTGTGATGCCTGAAATGATCCTATCCGATGAGGGAGCTATACGCTCCCAATCATGGGGGCGGAGGGCAGGGGTGTCGTGGTAATTTCCATCCGTAAGCAATAGAGGAGGGGGGAGTACCCGCTGGATAAAATTACTGTCTTCATAATAGCGTATCTTCTTTGCCAGAACAGGGTGCGTTCCTGATACCAGGATAATTTCATCGGTGGGGGGTAGGGTATTGATTTCACCGGGGGTGAGGAGCGGGCGGCCTACTTCCTGGTCAGATACACTCTTATGGTGGAGCCGGAAGGCACTGCGGTTGCCGGAGAAGCTTTCTTGTTGCTTGAAGACTGTAGCTTGTCCCAGTAGATCGCTGATACGTTTAGCGGTGCGGTCATCATTGCTGGCATAGCATACCCGTACATGACAGTTGTCCAGGATGGAGTTGGTGGTGGTGTAATGTTTATCCAACTGGTTGAGTGATTGGGCAATCAGGAATGCCTTTATGCCATAGCCTGCGATATAGGCCAGCGCCGTCTCAAAGAAATCCAATTGCCCCAGCGAGGGAAATTCATCCATCATCATAAGCAGCCGGTGCTTATAATGCTTTTCTGTTCCAAATTCCATGGATTCAGTTAGCATACGCCCTATTTGGTTCAATATTAGCCGCACCAATGGACGGGTGCGGCTAATATCCGAAGGGGGAACTATTAAATACAGTGAAATAGGATGCTCCCCATGCATTACGTCTGCAATGCGGAAATCACTACTACAGGTAGTACGTGCCACTACCGGGTCACGGTATAAACCAAGGAAGCTCATCGCCGTAGATAATACGCCGGATAATTCATTATCTGATTTGTTGAGCAGCTCACGGGCAGAGGAGGCAACGACCGGATGTACCTTGTCCCCTAAATGTTTTGTTTCCATCATTAACTTTAACGTCTCATGGATGGTACGGTCGGGGTGCGACAAAAAAATGGCCACACCTGAAAGGGTTTTGTCTTCTTCTGCATAGAGTATATGCAAGATTGTTCCCACCAGTAATGCATGGCCCGTTTTTGCCCAATGGTCGCGTTTGTCTTTTCCGCCATCTGGGTCTACCAGTATATCGGCGATATTCTGCACATCGCGTACTTCCTTATCACCTTTGCGTACTTCCAGTAATGGATTAAAACACGCGCTGTGTGGGCTGGTAGGGTTAAAGTAAATGCAATGCGAGAAAGTGCTGCGCCATCCGGAAGTCAATGCCCAGTTTTCACCTTTGATGTCATGGATAAGTGCGCTACCTGTCCAGGAAAGCAGGGTAGGGACAACCAGCCCTACGCCTTTACCTGAACGGGTGGGGGCAAAGGCCAGTATATGCTCCGGCCCGTCATGCCGGAGGTAGGTTTTGCCGTCACCGGTCTTTCCCAGCATGACTCCATTATTTGCCATCAACCCAGCCGCCCTGGTCTCTTCCAAGTCACTCCACCGGCTGCTGCCATAGGTCGTGGGAAGCATTGGCTTTCTTTTTTGCAGCATACTGGAAAAAGCCACAGCAACCACACCCACTACTACACCCAGGAATGCAGGCAGCGTGGTTTTATTGAACAGTTCCGGGTATGCTTTGCCAAACACTGCATACCAGGAGAGAAATTTCCAAGGTGGATACAGCACCATCCCACCTGAAACCCATAACGGCGAACCCAGGGCAGGGGTGTAGTGCAATGACGCCGCCGTCCACTGCGTTGACCCCCATAACCCAAGCAGGCAACTGAAGGGCAGGATAACCAAAAGGGTGAAGCGCTTCACTTTACACCTCTTAAATGGTATTGATGCTGCAAACAACATACTCCTCTTTAAAGAGCTGGATATAGTTTTGGGAACCACCGTTCCACCACGTCAACAGGGAAGCCCAACCTTACTTTGCCGCGTGGGCTGTCTGACACAAGCAGCCCTTTCTCAAGCAGTTTGGTGAGTACGGTTCTTGCCTGGCGTTCCTGGTAGCCTGTCAGCATACTAACCTTGCCGCGTTCATATTCCCCTGCCATTAACGCTTCACGGATCAATAGAAAACTTCCTTTGGGTAAGCGGCCAGCATGTACCTCTTCTGCAACATAGATCTCCATCCGCCGTAATAATTCCATGGGTTCCAATAGGGAACCCATATAGTCAACTTGGTCAATACACACCCGCAAGAAAAATTCGCAAAAATCCCTTAATCCCTTTTCTGTCAAGTTGCCCCTACCATCCAAGTCACCACGGCGTGGTGCATCGGCTGCCATTAACAGTGACTTATAATCATTGACTTGACGGGCAAGGCCACGTGAGATAGACCACAAACCAGTTCCAATACCAATGTGCTTAAAATAAGCATGGGAAAGCAGCCGTGTTACCCTCCCATTTCCGTCAAAAAATGGATGGATCCACAATAAACGGTGGTGCGATGCCGCTACTGCAATAACCTGGCGTACCTTAGATAATCTTTGGGGGGCGTAAGCCGTTTGGTAACGGTCAAGAAAATCCGGCAGCACTTGATAGGAAGGTGCAATATGCTGCCCTACCTGTACATCCCCGTCACGGAGGGCACCAGGAACCACCCTAACACGCTTCCCTGTTTCTGGGTTTTCTACCCACAACAATTCTTCCGGTAACCGGCTGCAAAATTCCTTATGTATCCAGCATAGTGTTTCTGTAGAAACAATGGTATCGCCGATTTCACCCTTATCAATTTTTTCCTGGATTTCAATATGGGCTTTTGCTTCTAACTGCAGGACACGTTTTTGGGGATTGGCTGAAAAATCAGACAGCAGCGCACGGTCAATATCACGCGGATGCGTGTTATGCCCTTCAATAAGGTTGCTATAATAACAATTCATGGAACGGATAAGCGTACCGATACTTTGCTGGACCTCTGGCCGCAAGGTAGAAGCCAGGCTACTTGCTTTGGCGGTAAGCTCTATGGTAAGGTCTTCCAGTACCCGGTTTCCTTCTTCAGGCATCATGGGTTCCATAGTAAAGGGGGATTCTATGTTCATAATATTGCCGGTATTATAATGTTTATATTATGTTTATATTACTGAATATACACTCATTAGTATAGTATAGTATTGCCGCTATATTTGCCGCTAATCTTTCACGCTAAAGCCCTATGGGAGTTTTTAGTAAGATATGATAAACAGGCCTTATTTATCTTCCAACACATATTCCCCCTGTTCCATTCCTTTAACCCTGGCAATGTGCTTAACCTTTCGTCCCAGGGTAGCATCGCGCTCCATATACACAATGAGGTCAATAGCTTCAGCGATAAGCTCCCTGGGAACATTCACCGCCACTTCCTGGATCAGTTGCTCAAGCCGTATCAACCCTTGCAACGCCCCATTAGCATGAAGGGTAGCAATGCCCCCATTATGGCCGGTGTTCCAACTTTTAAGTAAATCCAGGGCAGTGCCATCACGCACTTCTCCCACAATAATCCGGTCAGGGCGGCAGCGTAGCGCATCTTTTACCGCTTGTTGCATAGTATATACTGGTGGCCGTGTATGGAAGGCCAGGTGGTTGGGGGCGGTGCATTGTAGCTCCGGGGTATCTTCTACCGTAATGACACGGTGGCCGGTGTGGGATATTACTTCCAATATAGCATTGGCCAACGTGGTTTTCCCTGTACCCGTTCCACCCACTACCAGGATATTCTGGCGGTTTTGTACTGCCGCAACAATGAGGCGCTTCTGCCCTGCATCCATCATGCCGTTATCTACATAATCCTGTAGGCTAAACACCTGGAGGGCTTTTTTCCGTATCGTAAAACAGGGGCGTGTAACAACAGGCGGCAGGAAACCTTGGAACCGTGAGCCACAACCAGGCATTACCGCAGCAAGCGAAGGGGTGTGGTTATTGCATTCCTGCCCGGCATGGGATGCGACCAACCGGATAATCCGCTCTGCATCCTGGAACGGGATAACATAGCCGCTATCTGCCATACCTGTCCCTAACCGTTCTACCCATAATTTACCATCGGGGTTCAACATAATCTCTACGACCTGCGCATCTTGCATCAACCCGTTGATGACAGGGCCCAGTGCGGTAGCAAGCATATCAATGGTGCGGGTGTGGGGAAGGGAGGAAGAAGGCAACATCGTTATGCTACGTCTTTGTTGGTTTGTTTCCCTGTCCCTGCTGCAAAATTACCCATCCACCGCTTGAAATCTTT
>CAYGLI010000092.1:0-4818 GCA_964350795.1 uncultured Micavibrio sp. | reverse complement strand
AAATTTCCTGCATCACCTTCCTCGCTGGACGCATTGTGTAAGCGGTTTCAAATTGATAATTCAAACCGAACATTACACGGGGCGTTATTGGATTCGGAATTATTGGCCGATGTTTATATGGAGTTGTTGGGTGGTCGTCAAACCGGCCTAACCCTTGGTGATAATGACACGGGGAATCAAAATCAGATTCAAACATTGGATGTGAAATCCAAAAAACCTAAACGCGCGGCGCGTGTGTTTGAAATTCCTGCGGATGAATTATCCGCCCATGCGGCGATGATTGACGATTTGGGTGAGAAGGCGATGTGGAAAAAGGCGTAAATTATTCCTTTTCCATGGTGCATTGAAGCGGTTGTTCATGTTGGCGGGCGTAATCCATGACCTGAGTAACCTTTGTTTCCGCAATTTCATAGGTAAATATCCCACACACACCAACACCACGACGATGAACATGAAGCATGATTTCAGTGGATTCAGGGCGGCTTTTGCTGAAAAATTTCTCTAAAATATGAATGACAAAATCCATTGGTGTATAATCATCATTTAATAAAATGACCTTGTACATATTGGGTTTTTTGGATTTTGGCTTTGGTTTTAATAGCGTTTCAACCGATGGATCGTCAAAATCATCTGGATTACCAAAGTCAGGATCGTGGTCACTCATGGAAACAAAACCCCTTGTTATGGATTAGTTGTAGGCCATTGATTTGCCAAAGAATGTCACGCCGCCCGCGCTACCGCTATTATTTTGGATTAAACGACGCGTGTTTGAATCCAGGGTGACGCTGTAATCTGTTGAGCCTAATACTTTGCTTGTGGCGACATCCAATAATTTTAAATTCACCATGACTTCTTCACCAGCGATGGCGTATGTTCCTGTAATAACCGCTGCGGCCTTGTGTTCACCTTTTAAGGACTCAAGATCACGAGAGAGCATGAACTCTCCGCTCTCAACCGGGTTAATGATGCCTTGTTTGATATTCAGGCTGTTTCTTAATTTTAATTCAGTGACGTTATATCCGCGCTGGGTTAAACGCGTTGAAATCTGTTCCTGTATCACACGGCCAAATGTTGATGATGTCTCTAAAAAATCAACATCATTAATCGTCCCGACCAAAACGGGTGTTTGGCGCGCAACCTTCCATGATTGGTTCATCATACGATCGGCGGCGCGGTATGTTTCCCACGCCAGGCGATTATCTGTGTAATCATTATTGGCCAAATAAAGCGACGATGTGTTTAAATGTGACACTGCAAAGTTATTGTCACAGGCGGATAAGCCCAAAGTTGATAATAAAGCCAATGTTAAAAATTTGAATTTCATGCGTTCACGCTCCACGTTAAAAATATAATACCCGTAAAGTGTAGCAGTGTTATGTCAGGATGCAAATTCTTAATTTGTTAGGATGGGTGATATTTCATTTTCTGTTGCGGCGACTTCGCGGCCTTTATCAGATAACCAACATACACAACGGCCATACCCTTCGCGGAATTTAATGCGGCGGTGTTCTAATAACCCTGATTCAATCGCGTTTAATGTTTGATTTTTTCCGTATCGATCCCATAATTCAGCCTCGGAAATACAGGTATCAACATCTGATGCAAATTGTTCTAATTCCAATAAATCCTGTAATAATGATGACATTGTCTCTTTTTCCCTCGAATAAAAATGGTTAATGCGAATATGAGAGTGATTCTCATATAACAAGTCTGACCCCATATACGGTGTCCGTCAAGAATAAAAAACACAATATATAGTGTTTTTTACAAATAATAAAAAACCCGCCATAAAGACGGGTCTTTCAAACAGATATAAAAATCTAAATCTATGCGGCTTCGTCGGCTGAACCCAAAACTTCAACAGCGCGACGTTTATCCTTGGCGTAATTACCAGAGAATAAATCATCGGAGAACACCTCTTCCCATGATCCGCCCGTTGAACCACGTGAATATTCTGTGGCACGATTTTCAAAGAAATTTGTATGCTCGGCACCATTTAACATTTCATCCATCCATGGTAGAGGATTTTTCTCTACCATATAAATTGGTTCAAGATTTAATTGTTGTAGGCGACGGTCACAGATATAGCGGATATATTGCTTCACATCCTCTGGCTTCATGCCTTCAATTTCACCTTGCTCGAACGCCAAATCAATAAAGGCATCTTCGTGACGAATTGTGATTTTTGCGGCTTCGGTCAATTCTTCCTTCATGCGATCATCCCAAATTTCAGGGTGTTCGTGAATGAATGTGTTGAACAAGCGGATCATGGACAAGCAATGCAATGTTTCATCACGCACAGACCATGTGACAATTTGCCCCATACCCTTCATTTTATTGTGACGTGGGAAATTCATTAAAATTGCAAATGATGCAAATAATGCTAATCCCTCGGTAAACGCACCGAAAATCGCCATTGTCTTGGCAATATCACGAGGGTTTGCCATGGATACATCCTGCATATAATCAAATTTATCCTTCATTTCCTTATATTCAAGAAAGGCGGAATATTCAATTTCAGGCATTCCAATCGTATCCAACAGGTGAGAATAAGCGGCAATGTGAACCGTTTCAATGTTTGAGAATGCAGACAACATCATTTGAACCTCAACGGGGCCAAATACTTGTGAATAATGTTTCATATAACAATTATTCACCTCAACATCCGCTTGTGTAAAGAAACGGAAAATTTGAGTCATCAAATTCTTCTCGGATGGTGTTAATTTTTGACGCCAATCTTTTACATCCTCGGCCATTGGCACTTCTTCTGGTAACCAGTGAATGCGTTGTTGTGTTTGCCATGCCTCGAAACACCATGGGTATAAAAATGGTTTGTAAACGTGGCGTTCTTTTAATAATGCAGATTGTGACATTGATTTCTCCTCTTTATCGATTTTAATTGCATGTTTCAACATAGAGCGATTAGCGCATATTCCGAGTCTTATTTTATGGATTTACAGTAATCCACAGAGTTATCCCAAATTTATTGCAAGAATCACAAGATGTTGTGTTTAGTTTTTTCTTTCACCACTAAATATAGATGATTTGCAAAAACGCTGGCAATAGTTTTTTTAAAATTTTAAACGACATTTTCCACAATTGCCTGAACAAATTTTATCTTTACCGATTTTTGGTGCGTTATATTTTAATCCGCCATCATTAATATCAAATGTTGGCAATAAACCTGTATGAACCAGTTCAATAGAGGGCATAATGGATATACAAGCGCCATCACTTAAACGGTCGCTTTGTGATTCACGCAATGCGCCTGCCCATTTTGGGTCGGCGGATTCACGGACATGACGATATATACAAACCAGAACCTCTGATAATCGATCTGTAGATCTAATTTCCTCGGTAACGGTATTTTTTGTCACTGATGCTGATTGTAAATGAAGGATGTTATTATCCAATTGTGTGAATGATAGGTCTATATTTTGTTGTCCTTGCGCCCCATTTAGGTTGGCATTGAGTGTCACGCGATTTCCACGGATATTCAGTGATATCTCAACAGTGTTTGATTTGTATGTATGCTCCTAGCCATATTGATATTGTGGATTGATAAAGATGGTCTTGTTTAAATCCGCTCTGGTTAAATAGACGCCATTATTGTTGTTTTTTGGCGAAGCTGTTGCTGCGAATGGTGCTTGTGATGTTGCTTGGTGTAGTGTCATTTTTAAAATCCCTCGATATTGTTAATAATAATCATTCTCAATTAGAATATATAATCAGTACTAAATTTGTACTTATTGAGTCAATGGGGTAAATGAAATTATTTCACGCAATAAAAAACCCCGCGAAAATGGCGGGGTTTGATAAATTTCATATTGTGAAACTATTATTTATGCAGCGGCTGTGTCTTCTGATTTTTCTTCAGTGACTTCGGCTGTTGCAACGTCTGCAGGTGTTTCTTGTGCGACAACTTCATCTTCTTCGTCATCACGTTGTGCCGTTAAGGCAACACCCGTTTCACGTTGAATCTTTGCCTCATCCGCCGTACGTGCGATGTTAACTGTTACATCAACCTTAACCTCTGGGTGCAATGTCACAGGGACAGTGAACAACCCAAGTGTTTTCAAGTTAATGTTTAAATCAACCTGACCACGCGTTACGGATAATTTCGTTGCCTCACGAACGGCCTCGGAAATATCACGTGCAGCAACAGACCCATAAAGTTGACCGCCTTCTGATGCCTGACGAATTAAATCAACCGTTAGGTTTTCTAATTTTTTGGCGTCTTTTGCGGCTTCGTCGCGTTTTTTATCGTTGGCGGCCTCGATGGCTTTGCGTTCTTTTTCAAAATACGCAACATTATCGCTTGTGGCGCGCAATGCCTTACCTTGCGGCAAAAGGAAGTTACGGGCAAACCCTGGTTTTACAGTGACTTCGTCACCTAAATTGCCAAGACGCTCAACACGTTCTAATAAAATAACTTGCATGATTATGATCTCCCCCCACGCTCATTTGGCGCTTCATTACGAAGGTATGGTAATAAGGCCATGAAACGGGCACGTTTGATTGCGGTTGATAATTCACGTTGTTTCTTTGGTGAAACATAAGTGATACGAGAGGGCATAATTTTTCCACGCTCGGAAATATAACGTCCCAATGTTTTATGGTCTTTCCAGTCAATTTTCGGCGCGTTAGGGCCAGAAAACGGACATGTTTTTTTACGACGGAAAAACGGCGCTTTTTGATCTTCTGACATTATGCGGCTTCCTTCTCTTGTGTGGTTTCTTCAACAAATTCTTCAACACGAATTGTCATGTAACGTAAAACATCTTCGTTTAAACGAATTTGACGTTCCATTTCCAAAAC
>CAYGLI010000091.1:0-4820 GCA_964350795.1 uncultured Micavibrio sp. | reverse complement strand
GAAATACCCCCCAACATCGGTAAACACAAGCCCACCAACGGCCAGAAATACAAATCCACCAATGATGAATTTCATAAACTTGCTCTCTTTTGCGGCGATACGTAGGGCTTCCATTGCCATGTTGATTAGTCCTTCTTTTAACGTTAAAGTCCCATGATAATAAATAAATTATGAGAGGGCGCAAGCCATGAAAAGCCTTATTGCTGGAAATTGGAAAATGCATGGAAATGCGGATATGGCAGAGGCCTTTGATGATGAAATGTGGTCGGTTGTATCGGACCACAACAATGTTGATTGGTTAATCTGTGCGCCGTTTCCCTATATTGCATCACTAACGAATTGCAGTCGTGGGGCGCAAAATTGTTCTGATAAGGGTGAGGGAGCATATACAGGCGAGGTGTCCGCCGCCATGTTAAAGGATATGTCATGCGAATATTGCATTGTTGGACATTCCGAGCGTCGCGCGATATTTGGCGAAACCAATGATATGGTTGAGGCCAAGGCCACACAGGTTATCGCCAATAATATGACCGCCATCATATGCGTTGGTGAAACATTGGATGAGCGTGAGGCCGGTCAGGAATATGAAATTGTGAAGGCGCAAATTAGTGCATCTTTGCCCTCAACGGCAAATGCACACAATACGGTCATTGCCTATGAACCCGTTTGGGCAATTGGCACGGGCAAGGCCGCCACAGCGGATGATGTGTTGAAAATGCATGGATTTATCCGTGATTTATTGAAATCCATGCTTGCGGATGGTGCGGAAATGCGTATTATCTACGGCGGTTCGGTCAAACCGTCAAACGCATCCGAATTGTTGAATTTAGACAATGTCGATGGCGCATTAATTGGTGGCGCAAGCCTTAAACCACAAGACTTTATTGAAATTGGTAAAAGTGTTGAGCGAAGAGTTTAGAGTTATGAGTGGTGTATGGTTTCAAGATATGAAGATCTAATTGTTTACCAGCGTTCATACACGATTGCTTTGTCTATTCATAGATTTACATCTTTGTTGCCTAAATGAATTATTTACATTGGGCAATCAGATGCAAAGAGCAAGCAAAGGAATATGCGCAAACATTGCTGAGGGGTTCGCAAAACAACATAAATCCAAAGCTGAATTTAAACGATTTTTAACGATTGCTTTAGGTTCTAGTGAAGAAATGCGTGTGTGGGTGAATTTTTGCCATGATTTAGGGCATATTGATAAAAAAACGTTTGACCAATGGCATGGAGAGTATTTAGAAATATCAAAGATGTTATTTGGTTTAGAAAAACAATGGAAAGGATAGTGAGGAGAACTATGAACTCAAAACTCTTCACTCAGCACTTGTAAATGGAAACAATAGTTTTAGTAATTCACCTTATTTTGGCGATGGCGATTATCGGCCTTGTTCTTATTCAACGATCCGCTGGTGGTGGACTTGGAATTGGTGGTGGCGGTGGAATGGGTGACTTTGCATCCGCCCGCGGTACGGCCAACATGTTGACCAAATTAACAACCTATTTCGCGATTGCGTTTTTTGCGACATCATTGTCATTGGGGTATATGGCCGCGAACAATAATAAAGGTGGTGTTTTGGATGTTCTTGAGGCCGAAGAAGCCGCGATTGAAATTCCCGTTGATGCCGCCCCGGCCGAACCAGAAGTTCCTGTTGCGGAATAACTGTAAAATAATTTAATTTTTCACTTTACCTTTATGGGGTAGAGCTGTTATTCAATAGTTCCATGTCAAAGCAATCTAAATTTGTATTTATTACTGGCGGCGTGGTTTCCTCACTTGGTAAAGGTCTTGGTTCTGCGGCGCTTGGTGCGTTGTTGCAGGCGCGTGGTTACAGCGTGCGTCTGTGTAAACTTGATCCATATCTAAACGTTGACCCTGGCACAATGAGCCCATTTCAACATGGTGAAGTCTTCGTTACCGATGACGGTGCGGAAACTGATTTAGACCTCGGTCATTACGAACGATTCACAGGCGTGCACGCCAAACAGGCGGATAATATCACCACAGGGCGCATTTACATGAATGTGTTGGAAAAGGAACGCCGTGGCGATTATCTGGGCGCAACGGTACAGGTTGTTCCGCACGTCACAAACGAAATCAAAGATTTTGTATTTGATAAGGACGGAACGGCGGATTTCATTTTGATTGAGGTTGGTGGAACGGTTGGCGATATCGAGGCATTACCATTTTTAGAATCCATCCGTCAGGTTGGAAATGAATTAGGGCGCGAACGTGTGCTTTATATTCACACAACGCTTATCCCTTATATTCCCGCAGCAGGCGAATTAAAGACAAAACCAACTCAACATTCGGTCAAGGAATTAATGGGAATGGGGATTCGCCCATCGATTTTGTTATGTCGTGCCGACCGTGAAATTCCACAAGACGAAATTCGTAAAATTTCTCTGTTTTGTAATATTGATGAAAACAAGGTTATTCCTGCGCTAGATGTCAAAACAATCTACGAAGTGCCATTATCCTATCACGCGGCGGGTTTGGATGATCAGGTCTTGGATTATTTTAAATTGGATAATAAAGGCGAGCCTGATTTATCCGTTTGGGAAAAAATTGTATCCCGTATCAAAGACCCCGAAGGCGAAGTGACCATTGCGGTGGTCGGGAAATACACCAACCTTGCCGATGCCTATAAATCATTAAACGAGGCGTTAATTCATGGCGGTATTGCCAATAATGTGAAGGTGAATATTAAATTTGTTGAGGCATCGGTATTTGATTCCGAAAACCCGCAAAATCACTTGCAAGGCGTGGACGGAATTCTTGTCCCTGGTGGATTTGGCGAACGTGGTGCCGAAGGTAAAATCAAGGCCGCACAATTTGCCCGTGAAAATAAAGTGCCATATTTCGGAATTTGTTTTGGATTACAAATGGCAGTGTTAGAGGCCGCGCGCAATTTGGCGGGCATCACTGATGCCACATCCACCGAATTTGGCGAAGGGCAGGGTACGCCGCTTGTTGGCCTGATGACCGAATGGATGAAAGGAAATGAGCTTGAGGCGCGACGTAAAGAAGGCGATTTAGGTGGAACAATGCGTCTTGGTGCTTACCCTTGTAAATTCGATAAGGATTCTAAAATTGCTAAAATTTATGGGTCCACTGATATCGAGGAACGCCATCGCCACCGTTACGAGGTCAATATGAATTTCCGAGACCAGATCGAGGCCGTAGGATTTAAATTCGCAGGAACATCCCCTGATGGGACGCTCCCCGAAACATGTGAATACCCTGACCACCCATGGTTCATCGGTGTGCAATACCACCCCGAATTAAAATCAAAACCATTTGCACCGCATCCATTATTTGTGTCTTTTATCGAGGCGGCGATTAAACAATCACGGTTGGTGTGATGAATAATTTTATTATCTGCGGAGCATCAAGAGCAGGTAAATCGACTTTATCGCAGCGCGTGATAAAACAATTTGGTGTGGCTTGGCTTGTTGGTGATTGTTTGGTTGAATCACTAGAGAAAGCCTTTCCACAAACAGGTGTAAAATTTTTTGGTGGGTTTGATAAAAACGCCGATTTGTTCACGAATTACCTTTGTGAATTATTACGCAGTTACCAAGAAGAAGGTGTTGGATTTGTTTTAGATACCGTTCATATCCGTCCTGACAACGTGAAAGACATTCATGAAAAATGCGGTTTTATTCCGTCTGTGTTTTTAGGCTACATAGATTGTGATCCAAAAGAAAAAGTCAAAATGATCCGCGAGTATGACCCTAAGAACGTTGATTTTTGGTCAGTAAAAATGACAGACGCAGAATTGGTTGACCATACAATTCAGCACCAAGAGTTGAGTGAAAATAATAAAAAAGGATGTGAAGAGTCGAATATTCCATTTTTTGACACGGGGATTAATTTTGAATTAATGCAGGACAAGGCGTTTCAATCGTTACTTGATCAAATGGAAAATCAATAATGCCTATCCGCAACGCCACCCCTGATGATTTTAATGCTGTTCAGGTATTATATCGTCAACTATTAGAATATGAAGCAAACGAATTAGGGCATAACGTAAACCCTGAATTCGCAGATAGCGATTATGGCGTTGAGTGCCTGCGGGGATTTGTTGCGGATAATGTTGGCACAATGGCGGTTGTTTACGAGGATAAGGATGGCGTTGTAAAGGGTTATGCGTCCCTGCGCGATGTTCCTGTGTTAGAGGTCGCGCATAAAAACAACGTTAAACAATGCGAGATTGAGACATTATGCGTCGACCAATCATGCCGTGGACAAGGGATAGGCAAACAATTAATAGATGAATGCAAACGCATTGCCATTGAAAATGGCTATACCAATCTGAAAATCGTAACCTTGGTTAATAATGATCGCGCGAAAAATCTATATCAATCATGTGGGTTTCAAGAGCGTAATATTACATTTGAAATGGAATTGTAACTGATCGTCTTTGCGAGGGAGCCTTAGCGACCGCGGCAATCCATTCAATATCGAAATCGTATGGATTGCTTCGTCGTTGCACTCCTCGCAATGACGGGTTCTTAAAAACTTTGCGTGACTTTGCGTGACTTTGCGTTAAAATCCAAACTCATGAAAACAATCAAAGTCCAAAATTTAGAAGTCTCAAACAACAACCCATTCACGCTCATTGCAGGGCCATGCCAGATGGAAAATCGCGATCATGCGATGATGATGGCGGAAAAATTGGTTGAGTTGACTTCGCGCCTCAATATCCCGCTTATTTACAAAACATCGTATGATAAGGCGAACCGCACGTCATTAAACGCCACACGCGGTATTGGGCTTGATGGTGCGATGGCGGTGTTTGATGAATTGC
>CAYGLI010000090.1:0-4881 GCA_964350795.1 uncultured Micavibrio sp. | reverse complement strand
ATCCACAGCGTGCATACGTACTTTTCCCCAGACATATCACCAACACATCATCAGGGATTTTAAAATATTCAACCGTACGGCATAAAACAAAGCTGTTGGGTGGGATGATACAAACATCCGTTTTCCGCTCAACAAAGCTGTTCTCATCAAAATTTTTCGGGTCGACAATGGCGTTATCAACATTGGTGAAAATCATAAATTCATCGGATAGTCGTGCATCATAACCGTATGATGACAGGCCGTATGATATAATCCCCTCGCCCTTTTGTTTTTCATGAAACGGATCAATCATTTGATCTTGTTGTGATTTTTCACGTATCCAGTGGTCGGGTAATATACTCATTATTTCTCTTTTTTCTGTTCTTTTGCCTTGGCAATCGCCTTGCGTCGTTTCAGGTTATCCCTAAGTTTTTCCGCACGTTTATCCAATTTTTCCTGTTGTTTGTCTTTGTTGTCACTCATATCAACATATATCCTCCATCACCTCAAATATTTAGGTCAAAACATCCACATAAATCAACCCTGTAAAAATTGATAACTATATGCTATTCAAAGACACATGATACCACGTTATACGACATCGGAAATGGCCATGATTTGGTCGCCTGAGACAAAATTCAAAAATTGGTTATCCATCGAGGCGTTTGTTGCCGAGGCGATGGAAAATGACGGCTCAATTCCAAAGGGAACGGCCAATGCCATTCGCACAGCCAAGATTGATATTGCGCGTATTGATGCGATAGAGTTAGAAACACGCCATGACGTGATTGCATTTTTGACATCCATTACCGAACAAATTGGTGATGCGGGCAAGCATATGCATCAGGGATTAACGTCATCCGATATCGTGGATACGGGATTTTCAATGTTGTTACGCGACAGCGGATTGCAAATTAAATCTAGATTAAAAACAATATTAGACGCACTTAAAAAGCAAACGATTACCCATAAAAATACATTATGTATTGGACGATCACATGGCATTCACGCCGAACCCTCAACATTTGGGTTGAAAATGGCCTCGCATTACATGGCGTTTAAACGGTGCGCGGCGCGTTTGGATATTGCGATTGAGGAAATATCAATATGTGCCCTCTCTGGCCCTGTGGGGACGCATGCGACATGCCCGCCCTCTGTTCAAACCTATGTTGCGGGTAAATTAGGGTTAAAGGCCGAGGATATTTCGACACAAATCATTCCTCGTGATCGTCATGCGATGTTTTTCGCGACATTAGGTGTCATCGCAGGATGTATTGAAAATTTATCAACCGAAATTCGTCATTTACAGCGATCCGAAGTGCGCGAGGTGGAGGAATTTTTTCATGCCGGTCAAAAAGGGTCATCCGCAATGCCTCACAAGCGGAATCCAGTCCTCACAGAGAACTTAACTGGTTTAGCACGTATTATTCGCTCAGGCGTTATTCCCGCGATGGAAAATCAAACATTATGGCATGAGCGGGATATTTCTCATTCATCCGTTGAACGAACCACCCTGCCCGATTCCATTATGGCGTGTGATTTCGCTTTGGATCGTTTAGCGGGCGTTATTGATAAACTTATCGTCTATCCAGATCGCATGCGCGACAATGTCGATGCACTTGGTGGGCTTATTTATTCTCAAAAAGTGCTATTGGCCTTAATAGAAAATGGCCTTAACCGCGAAGATGCCTATAAAATCGTTCAGGAAAACGCAATGGCCGTTTGGGATTCGGGGTGTAAAACATCATTTTTAGACCAATTACAATCAGACCCACGCATGAACGATATTGATTTAGAACCTTTATTTAACCCTCAGGATTATCTGGATAATGTTTCGGAACTGATTGATAGCGCCATAAAATAACCCTAATGTGGAATTAGGCTTTAGAAAAATTAGGAGTGATTATGTCACATGCAAAAATACAATTAACGACAAACGACAGCATTGTATCAACCAACCCCGCCAGAGCCTATGAAATCTTGGGAGAAGTTGAAAGCTCAACAGAAATTGAGATAAAAAACATTGTTAAAAATGCACGTTTAGCTCAATCTGAATGGTTCGCGCTAGGACTTGAAAAACGGATCCAATATATGCGGGCTCTTGGTGACCACCTTGCTAAACATAAAGATGAATTTATCAAACGCACTTGCCAAGAAATGGGTATGCCTTTGGGTTTATCAACAGGTATTGTCGAAGGTGGATTATCTGATTTGATGTGGAATTGTGACAATGCATCTAAATATTTATCAAATAAGATTGTTTTTGAAGATGATAAACAAGTGAACGAAGTTATTTACGAACCTTATGGTGTGATGGCCTGTATCGTGGCGTGGAATTTTCCATTCGGAAATTTAATCGCCAGTGCGTCACAAGCCTTATTGGCGGGCAACACAGTTGTGATGAAATATTCAGAGGAAGTCCCCTTATTTTCAAAATATCTTGAACAGGTCATCGTTTCATCCGACCTGCCTAAAAACGTCATGAATTTTGTTTATGGCAATGGCACCGTTGGTGAAATTTTATCCAATCAAAATATTGATTTTATTAGTTTTACCGGAAGCTCCGCCACAGGTGAAAAAATATATAAAACCGCCGCATCAAAATTTATTCCCGCTGCGTTGGAATTAGGTGGCTCCAGCCCTGGGATAGTGTTTGAAGATTGTCCGATTACAGATGATTTAATTCAATCGCTTTTCTGGGAAAGATTTTTAAATACCGCACAATTTTGCAACGGTATGAAACGATTATTTGTTCACCATAGCAAGTTCGATGAGGTGGTCGAAAAATTATCCGCCTACGCTAAAACAAAAATAATAGGTGACCCGTTAGATGAAAATACAGAACTTGGCCCATTGGTTGCCGAAAGACAAGTCTTAAAATTGGAAGGACAGGTCAAGGATGCCTTGGATAAAGGTGCAAAATTACATTGTGGTGGAAAACGGCCTAATGGTTTAGATGGCGCGTTTTACGAACCGACAATTTTAACAAATATTACAAAAGATATGAAGGTTTGGACAGAGGAAGTCTTTGGCCCCGCCCTACCCATTTTACCATTCGACACATATGACGAAGCCATCGCAATGGCGAATGACACGGAATATGGCCTGAGCGCCATTATATTCACCACTGATAAAAATATCACTAAAAAGGCACTCTCAGACATCAATGCAGGGACTGTGAACCAATGGCCGAGCAATACTTACAAACCTCAAAACCCATTCGGTGGATATAAAAAATCTGGTATCGGCCGTCAAATGGGTGAAGACGGTTTTCGTGACGTCACACAATCAAAAGCCACATCGTGGATAAAATAACAAAAGGAAAAAATAATGAAAAAATTCTTGCAAATTGTTGCTGTTTCGGTTTTTGTGCTGGGCATAACATTAACAGCAAAGGCACAAAACATGGATGATATCTTATATATTGAATTAGAAAGCGGCACTGTCGCCATTGAAATGAAACCGGACATCGCACCACAACATGTTGAGCGTATCAAAACATTGGCCAATCAAGGGTTTTATGATGGAATTGTTTTCCACCGTGTGATTGATGGTTTCATGGCACAAACAGGTGACCCAACAGGAACAGGAACAGGCGGATCAGATATGCCTGATCTTCCAGCAGAATTTTCTGATACTAATTTTGGCCGTGGGACAATTGGCATGGCACGCACATCCGATCCAAATTCCGCAAACTCTCAATTCTTTATTTGTTTTGATGATTGCAGTTTCCTGAACAACCAATACACGATATGGGGACAGGTTATCGAAGGCATGGATTTGGTCGATGGCATCAAACGTGGCGAACCACCTCGCAATCCAGATAAAATGGTTAAAGTCAGCGTTGGCGCAAAGGAAACAGTAGCAGAATAAAGAAAAAGCTCCTTTTGGGAGCTTTTTTAATCATATTGTGTCGCTTGTAGGCTTTGTACTTCTGAAACAGGAATTTGTTTTGAAACTGTTTTTCCTGCTATCGTTACTGATACTGTTGCCATTTCACCACCTTCTGCATTTTTAGCAACACCCTGTAATTGTTGTTCAGGGGTTATCATCTGCGGA
Organism: uncultured Micavibrio sp.; assembly: GCA_964350795.1. Lineage (GTDB taxonomy): Bacteria > Pseudomonadota > Alphaproteobacteria > Micavibrionales > UBA1664 > UBA1664. The sequence continues at coordinate 843 of CAYGLI010000090.1, read as the reverse complement.
ACACCCGACAATGACGGCAACATATCACCCATAAAAAATATCGGAATTGTCGTCACAACCGTGAAAATCAAAAACCATGGTTTTTTCCTCTTGGGACGCATTTGTTTTTCACGCATCGCACCCAATCGTTCCTCCATCGTTTGATGCATTTCGTAATTAAATGTGTCTTTCCGTGCCTCTTGTGAAGCCATATCATAGGTCGCCCGACGCATCACATCATTTTTCATTTCAATCATCAAAATCCCCTTTGTACCTGTTAATAATAAACAATTAGGATTTCAGAAGTTTTAAAAATTGATAAAAATCGAACTATAATTACGTAAATATAAAATTTTACTTAAATTTAATATTTGTCTTTTATACTGATATTGTAGTTAAATGATTACATAAAGGTTAGGGATACAGTTATGAATACATATTTCAAGAAAAATTCTTTTATTTTAGCGGGGGTCAGTGCACTTGTTCTGGCATCTTGTTTACCACAAGATGACGCGGTTTTAAGCGAACGCGCACTTGAAAACACAGAATCGCAAATTCAACAATATTCCAAGGCATTCCATCAATTTACAAATCGATCCATGAATGCATTGGTGAATAGCGCTGCATGGCAAAATTCCTCAATTATCGATGGAAGAATTATGTTTTCAGAAGGATCCTTAAATTTATCTGACGCCAGTTTTGGTAGCCTTAACCTTGGTCCATCTGGTGCTTATCTTGCCAGTGCACATTGTCGTGACGCAGGGGGATTATCTTATCATTTATCATGGTTTGACCAAGCCGATGGCAGCGGTAACGTATCGTTAAAAGGATTAGGATCGGGCAATATTGGACAAGCCAATATGC
>CAYGLI010000089.1:0-5036 GCA_964350795.1 uncultured Micavibrio sp. | reverse complement strand
GTATTCTAGGTAAGTATAAGACGTGGAGTAGCATTGTCACATATTACAATGGGCTACGAAATGAACGATAATTTAGGGGATTAAAAATGGCTTATACAAATACAAATCAAATCGGTGAAATCACTGAGGTAACAGGTGTTGCCAAAATTATCCGTACAGATGGAACAGAAGAAACAATTACGCTGGGCACCGAGGTGTTTCAGGGTGATGTTGTTGAAACCGCCGATGGTGGCGCGGTCAATATCGGATTCATCGATGATTCAGAATTTGCCGTATCAAACAATGCCAGCATATCCATTGACGAATTCGTCTTTGACCCTGAAACCGAAGGCGGCGTTCAGGATTTTTCTGTTGCACGCGGCGTTTTCATGTATACATCGGGTTTAATCGGGCGTGAAAATCCAGACCAGGTTGAGATTGACACACCCGTTGGTGCCATTGGTATTCGCGGAACAATTATTGGTGGGAATATTAACCCTGATGGTGAAAGTCAGGTTTCCGTTTTAGAAGGCGCAATCGTTGTGCGTAATGACGGCGGGGAACAATTATTAACCAATCAATTTGAAACAGTGACATTAACATCGCGGTCGGTTGCACCATCCAATGTTCAACAGTTGGATGCCTCACGCATTGCCAATGACTATGGCTCGGTCAAGGATGTCAGTGCCAATTTGTTTAGCTCGCTAAACGATCAAATCGCACAAGAAGCCGTTAATGCAGGGTTGAATAGTGCAGAGCAAACCGCGCAAGAAAACGCAGAAGATGAAATACAAGAAGAAGCCGTTGAAGCCCAAAGCGAAGAAATGTTGTTAGAAGAAACAGCACCAGAGGCCGAAACATTAGAAGAATCGATTGAAGACATCAAAACACTGGATACAAAGCCAGAATTAAAAACAATTGAAATCAAGCTCGATAAGCCACAAATGAGCGATGGTTTGAAAAACAAATTGGCCGCGGCGCGCCAAGACCGTTTGGAGCAAGACAACGCCATTCAACAACAAGAAGCCCCCGTACAACAAACGATTTCGTTTACATCTATAAATGGTATTAACGAGGCAAATAATGGTCAGGCAACAACCGTTAGCGGTATCCTAGTTGGTCAAGTTACATTATCCAACGCCACCAATGTGGCATTTCAAGTACTAGGCGGAGCAGGACAATTTACAGTGAATGCAAATGGTCAAGTTTTCTTTACGGGGTCTCATTTTAAAGACTTTGAATCTAATGATGTTTTCAATTTGGGTATTAGGGCAATTGATTTAGATAGTGGTCGTCCACCAGTGATACGACAATTCAAAATTGGTGTGAATGATATTACCGAGACATCATTAGCGTTAGAGGATGTTTATGACGTTGGTACAGGATCATTATCGAATGTTAACAATGATATTGGTGTTGTCGACATTGACAATGATGGTGTACGTATTGCAAAACTGGACGTCAATGGGCCAAATGTGGCAACATTAACAGATAGTGATTTTGTGATTAGTGGTTTAGTCGGAGGACAAAATGCAGGCAATTATTTTGATGTCGTTCAAAATAGTGGGCATTTTTATCTGGAATTAAAAAGTGGATTTCAGGTTGTGGGTGGAAAAATTTTTGATACTGATTTAGGAAGTTTTGCTACTAACCCATTAGGAACAAATTTTGATATTGATATCACCGTCAATGGCACAACACAAAATATTGATTTGACTGCCGAGGATGTTGTGAATGTGTCTGAATTAACCACATGGAATATTGGCACATCACAGAATATTATTATAGGTGATAATGCTGATAGTGACCTTCAATTACAAGACGATGATTTTTCATTCATTAACGGTGGAGATGGTTATGATCAATTGGCATTAAAGGGACAGACAGGTGTATTTCAATATAACTTAACTGGCGATAGTTTGAACGATCAATTAAGCTCTATTGAACAAATACGTTTCAGGGATGCTGATGACACATTAAAAATAGATATGGATAGTATCATCCGTTTGTTAAAAACATCTAATCAAGATTATAATGGCAACGGCGAATTCGTTATTTCAACCGATGTGACAGGAACAAACACCAACGGCATTAATATTGTTAACAACAGTGGCGTTGCAACCAATCTTATTGATCAAGGATTTGTTGACAATGGAACTGAGATCAGAGGAGCGGGAAGTTATGAAATATTTACCCACGCGACACACGGAACAGTGGCCATTGAAACATCAATTAACGGCGCCGATTCAGGTGGATTATAAAATTATATAATATTCGTTTTTGTAAAAATTTATTATCCTGTAAAAACCACTATAACTTAAAAACAAAAAACCCTCCAAACCGGAGGGTTTTTAATTCAAATTCACTATTAAATTATGCTGTTAAAGCCTGTCCTGTCTTACGACGGCGAAGACTAGCCAAAGCACCAAGCCCCGCAACAAATAAGATCCCCGCACCTGGCAATGGAACCGCTGACAAATTCCCCTGCTCAACAGTTATCGTTGTGCCACGTGCATCCGCAACAATATTGTCAGTAAGACTGTTTCCAAAACCAAAAAAGCCAAAATCACCAATCTGTGAAATATTATTCGAAAATTGGCTAAAATTTGCCCCTACACCCGCAGAATTAGCCGTGTCATCAAGTACAATACGGGTTACCATATCTGGCGTTTGTAAAGTAAAAGTTGTATTTGAAGGGTCGTACGTGCCTAAAAGCGTTGTAGAGTAACTTCCATTTACACCTGTATTTATTATGCGCGTAATTAAAGTATCTGTATCAACACTCAATTCCGTGAAAATCGCATCCCCAAATGAAAAACCACCTGTATTTGTTGGTGTAGTAAGTAAAGTTGTTGAACCAAAAGAAATCTCAATCGGCGCAGCGGATGCTGCAACTGCTGGAATTGATAAACCGAGTGCTAAAGCCAATGGTTTAGCTGCTTTTTTAAATCCATCCACTGCTTTGTTAATAAAATTCATTTTATTTTCTCCGTTAAAATATTTAAGTTGACAGACTATGGCATAAATATTTATGCCAATGCAACATCTTTTTTAATTTTTATGAAAATAATTTATTATTATTTGCTGGTGGCGACAAAAACACCGTCCCACCCTTGTTTTGGAGGGTTTTCTTGAAACGCGACCATACGGTCCATCATGATATTATAATATGGTTTTAATATTTGACCGTATTTATCTATCATTAATTCCTGTAATTGCGCCGATGCCGAATCGAAATTGGCGCGGCGGTAATCACGAATGAATAATTTATGCGCCACTCGGAATTTGCGGAAACTTGTTTTTCCGCCCATCGTGTCATCCCCCAACACGGTATAGATACGCACGGGTTTGGTTTTGCCCTTCACCTGAATTTTATCAATTTCAACAACGGCAAAATCGCGAACTTGGGCGGCGGTATCCTCGCCAATTAATAAATCCAACCCATATGATTTTGTTTGCCCCTCTAAGCGTGATGCCAAATTCACGGCATCGCCCAGCGCGGAATAGGCAAATCGTTGTTTCGACCCCATATTCCCAACCGAACATAATCCCGTGTTCACGCCCATCCCTGCGGCCAATACAAGCGGCTTAACGCCTGTCTTTTTCGCTTTGGCCTCTAACTCTCTATTAATCGGGTCAAGCACGTGGCGCATCTCTATTGCCGCCTTCACCGCGTGGCGGGCATGATTCTTATCGTCCAATGGCGCATTCCAAAACGCCATCATTGCATCGCCCATATATTTATCAATCGTTCCACGCGTTTTCATAACCACATCCGACATGGGGGTCAAAAAATCATTCATGGTGTTGATCAATTCCTCGGGCGTCAGGCTTTCTGATATCGTTGTGAAATTACGGATATCGGTGAACAAAACCGATAATTCACGCATTTCACCACCTAATTTCAACATGTCGGGGTTGTTCGTCACCTCTTTCAAAACATCGGGGGATAGATACATACCAAATGCCTCCTTCACCTCTTTGGCTTGGGATTCGGTACGCATATAATTCATCACTGTGGTGATGATGAAAATCAAGATAATGCAAATTGATGGATATAAAGGGTCAAATAATAACCCATAATCGTTATAGGCAATGGATGTCCCCACAACCAACCCACCCAATGACATGACCGTGACAATGGTTAATAAAAACACCCCGAAAAATAAAGACCCCAAAAGGATGATGAGACCGACTGACAAAATAGCCAAGGCCTCCATATTTTCTGCAATGAAATCGGATCGGAATATAAAATCACCCTGCAAAATTTGTTCAACGACATTCACATGCACCTCAACCCCAGGGATAAAAACATTGAGGGGGGTTGATCGAATATCCTTTAACCCCTCCGCGCTTGTGCCAATAAAGGCGATTTTTTTAAATAATTTTTCTCTGATCTCCATATCATATTGATCGCTCAGAATTTTATAGGCGGATATATATTCGCGGTCGCGGTTCAATGATCGGTATTTAATTCTGATCCTTGCATCGCTTTCACTTGGTATGGTTTCCGCGCGATTACCAATATGGATATAATGTGTCCCTTTAAAATCCGCTTTTTCACGCCCGATGATTTTCAAAAAATCACTTGCGTTATGGTCAACACGCAATGCCTCCAAGGCCAAGGATGGATATATTTTCCCATCATATTGAACCACCAATGGGATCTCCCGAATAATTCCGTCTGTATCGGGCGTTGCCAGAAAAATACCATTGCCCTTCGCGGCCTCTGGAAATTCAGGTAAATTTGTCGCCGCGCCCCTTAATGGAAAGGCATTATTTTGTATTAATTCTCTGTCATTACGGCGCATCTTAATCGATTGATTTAAATGAGGCGCACGGCGTGTTTGCTTTTCATTTGCGGCAACAAACCCCATCACAACATTCCCTGCCTCTGCAATCGCCTTGGCAAACACGTCATCATTATTACGCAACGCATCGGGCGACACACCCAATTCACCCGCCAATAAATGCGGTGATGTGCGGTCAGATTCAGCAAACACCATATCAAACACGGTTGCGCTAACCCCATACCCCTTTAATTTAAACACCAAATC
>CAYGLI010000088.1:0-5227 GCA_964350795.1 uncultured Micavibrio sp. | reverse complement strand
AAACAACCCACATGGCCCCGCACCAATAATAATCACATCTGTTTTAATATTTTCATTCATGAGGTTTTATATAGCGTTAAGCCGCCCAACCGCCAAGGATTTTTTTGTTATTTCATTGAAAACGGAAAGCCCATTTATCCTTTCCCTGAGGGGGGAGGAGAATAATAAGAAAAATTTTGCGTGACTTCGCGCGATTTTGCGGTTCAAATTTACCCTTGACAAAATAGGAATATAATCATATAATGCCTCATGACAGAAAACACACCAAACCCCACATATGACCTTATCCAAACCATTGCACAGGACATGCAGGAATCCCTGCTAACGCCTGATGACATACCGATTGAAACATTACGGGATCAGGCAAAATTGCTAAACCATCTACACACCCAAATGATTGCCGAGGCAACACCGACAGGGCGACCATTCGATAAACGCCATGATTTGCAACGCCTATCGCTTGCGCTCAGGGCACAAAATCAATTTTGTCGCACATTATTGGTAATGGATCATTTATCCAATAAAGACGATATCGCAAACGAACTAAGCAATCCAGACATTATCAAATGAAAACAAAGGGATGGACAGACGAAAGACGCGCTAAAAGAGCCTTGGATTGCAAAACCGCAAATCCATCACAATACGCCACAGGGCCAAAGACAGAGGAAGGCAAGGCCGCCTCGTCTCAAAATGCAATGGTTCATGGAATGCGTTCAAAACCTATCCGTGAATTGGAAATGGTAATGGCGCAACACAATCAATTTTTAAAATATCTGATGGGGCATACGCGTCTTGTCACTGGCTCTATTTCATCTATATTAAATCCTGAAAAAAGGAATAAATAATGGATGAATTTCAACATGGATAATAATGTAATGGTTCGCAACTGGCTGTATTTCAACGCATTCATGGTGTTTTGTGTGGCGATTATTGGTGCGATAACACGGTTGACCGAAAGCGGCCTATCGATTACCGAATGGAAACCCATCACGGGGGCTATTCCACCATTGAACGAGGCACAATGGAACCATGAATTTAACCTGTACCGTCAAACCGCGGAATATATAAAAATAAACGCTGGCATGACCATGGACGAATTTAAATATATTTTCTTTTGGGAATGGTTTCACCGTCTTTGGGGACGATTAATTGGGCTGACCTATGCCATTCCACTCATTTTCTTTTGGGTCAAAAATATGATCCCAACGGGATATAAAAAGCCATTATTGGGGCTGTTGGTCCTTGGCGGATGTCAGGCCGTGATGGGGTGGATTATGGTGTTAAGCGGTTTGGCCGATCGTCCATCGGTGTCTCATTATAAATTGGCCGCGCATTTATCACTCGCCTTTATCATTTTTGGATGTTTGCTGTGGATTGGGTTTAAATTGGATAATATCAAACCCAAATTCACAACATTTTGCCGCCGTCGTCATGGGTGGAGCGCAATGGGGGTTTTGGCCATCACCATTATATGGGGCGCGTTTATGGCGGGTATGGATGCGGGGTTGGTGTCATCCAATTGGCCACATATGTATCAAGGTGTTATGGTGCCAAACACGTTATGGGGCATGGATGTTGGAACATTTTTCAATAACCCAGAGATCATCCATTTCACACACAGATGGATTGCCGTTTTGGCTTTATTAATGATTGCAACATTCGCATGGCGTGTGCAATCATTCGCCCTTGGTGGCATGGTGTTTTTACAATTCGTATTGGGAATTGCCACCATCATGTCATTCGTCGCGATTCCATTGGCGGCCATGCACCAAGGCGGCGCATTTATCCTAACGGCAATCTTGCTAAAAGAAATTTACGCGCTTAAGGCAGAATATAAGTCGTTATAATTTTTGATGATGGTTTTGATGGTGAATTGTTTTTGGAAGGCATCATATCCCTCGCGAACTAGGCCACGAGCGAGAAATTTATCATGTATCACCATCGTCATTTTTTCCGCCAAAATATCAGAATTATCGATGGGCGCAACCAAGGCATCAACGCCGTCAGTTACATATTGTGATGGCCCTTCTGATGCGGTGGTGACCAGTGGGCGTTTCGCCGCCCAAGCCTGCGCGAATGTTCCACCAAACGGTTCGAACCGTGATGGAAATAAAACCGCATCGCACGCATCCAATAACGCCGCGCGGTCGGTGCGCCATCCTAACCATCGCACACGCCCCACAACGCCCAAATCATAGGCCAATTTTTTAAGGTTTTTCTGTTCTGGCCCCTCTCCCGCAATCCATAAAATTGCATCGGGCACTTTGGCTAAGGCCTCTAGCGCGGTATCAATACCCTTAACCTTATGCAATCGCGCCAAGGAAAGAAATACAAATTGTTCTTGGCGTGTATCTAAATCTGATCGAGATAATGGCGTTTCAAATTCTTCTAATTCCGCAAAATTATTAATATGTGTTACGCGTGATTTATCGATATTTTGATCATCGGTTAACCATCTGCAAATATCAGGCGTATTGCCAATAAAATGATCGACATCACGGTAATATTTTAAATTATAATACCCACCCAAACGTGCGATTTTATGAACGCCATCAATTTTAGGGGTGAGTTTTGATGCCCGCGACATCCAACATTGCACATGGGTTATTTCCTCATCACGGATAATTTTTTTGAGCGCCCGTGTCGTTTTAAAATCAAACATACCACCAAATGGTAATTCATAAACGGTAATACCTGCATCGCGTAATAACGGCACGCGTTGATTGTTTGGTCGGCATGCGGCAATCACATCCATGCCTGATTGATGTTGCGCAATCAGTAAATCGACATAGGCCATTTCGGCACCACCCGCCTGACCACCAGCCATTGTATGTAGAATTTTCATGTTAAAATCCTAATTCGTGATTTTATTCCACCACCCTTTTTTCTTGGATTTGGGAGCTTCATTAATTTTTTCCGCGGCCCGCGCTGCTTCGTTAATGCGCTCTTGATCAGCCTTTTTTGCCTTGGCAATTTCGTGTGCATTATCATTTGTTGGCGCAGGTTTTTCTTCGGCTTTAGCTGGTTTTTCAGCGTCCGATTTCACCTCTTCAATCTCAATCTTTTTCTTAGCCGGCCGTCCACGTTTTTTAGGTGTTGTTTTTTCTTTAGCCTCTACCACAGGAGTTTCCACATCCACTTTTTCTTCTACCTTAGGAGTCTCTTTTTTATCATCTGGCTTTGATTCAGTATTGTTACTATCGTCCTGTTTCGGTTTGCGATTACGGTTATTGCGAGAACGTGATTTTTTTGGTCTTTCCGGTGTATCTGATGAGGGTTCGAAAACCTCTTCAACAATTGTTTCTTGAGCTTGTGATTCGTTGTTATCTTCTTGCTTTTCATCATCAAGCTCATCTTTTGGCTTACGCTGTGAATCCAACTCAAATCCACGTTCATCCTCAACATGATCAACTGTAATCTCAATGGAAAGGTTATAGCGATCCTCTAAATCAGACATCGCACGTCGATGATGATTGAACAGATACAACGCAACATTATTGGCAACAGTCACCACGACATTTGCATTTTTCTGTGTCAACGCCGATTCCTCAATCGCACGTAAAACGGATAGCGCCATTGTATCAACGGTTTTGACAATTCCCATCCCATGACAAGCCTTACATGGTTCAAAATGGGCCTCGGTCAATGATGGGTGCAGGCGTTGGCGTGACATTTCCATCAAACCAAAGGATGAAATGCGTCCAATTTGAATGCGCGCACGATCACCCGCCAAGGCATCACGCATTGCACGTTCAACCTTACCATTAAAGGATCGTTTTTCCATGTCGATAAAATCAATCACGACCAAACCACCAAGGTCACGCAATTTTAATTGACGGGCAATTTCTTCGGCGGCCTCAATATTCGTGCGCAATGCCGTATCTTCGATATTGCGCTCCTTGGTTGAGCGACCACTATTCACATCAATAGAAATCAATGCCTCGGTCGGGTTAATGACTAAATATCCACCAGATTTCAATTCAACCTGTGGTGAATGCATGCCCTCAATTTGTTGTTCCAATTTTTCCTTAATGAATAATGGTGTTGCATCCTTATACTGTGTTACTTTTTTTACATGGGATGGCATCAACATTGTCATCATGTCTTTTGCGGTTCTATAACCTTCGGCACCTGCAACGACAACACCGTCAATATCCTTGTTATAAATATCGCGGATTGCTCTCTTAATCAGGCTGCCTTCCTCGTTAATCAACGCAGGCGCGGATGATTTCAATGTCAAATCACGCGCGTTATTCCATAACTTCATCAGGTAATCTAAATCACGTTTGATTTCGGCCTTTGTCCGCGTTGTCCCTGCGGTACGAAGGATAACGGACATGCCCTCTGGTACATCCAAATCCTTTAAAATTTCGCGCATACGTTTACGGTCTTTGAAATTAGCAATTTTACGGCTCACCCCACCTGATTGCGGTGTGTTGGGCATAAGTACACAGTAACGACCCGGCAACGTGATATAGGATGTCACCGCCGCGCCCTTATTTCCGCGCTCTTCCTTGCCCACTTGAATAAGCATGATTTGACCGCGTTTGATCACTTCCTGAATTTTATAGGCCTTGCGCATGCGTTTCCAAAACGGTTCAACCGCTGGCATATCATCCTCTGCATCATCACTCACTTTATCTTGGCGTGATTTTGCGGATGAATATTTACGACCATTGCGTCCACCACGACGGCCATAGCGTCCACGGCGTCCGCGATTATCTTTTTTATCATCTTCAGAGGATTCAGATTCATCTTCTGATTTTTCATCATCCGAGTCGTCATCTTCTTCATTATCATCATTCGCGGTTTCAGCTTCTACGCCTGCCTCTAAAACCAGCTCGTCATCTTCAACTTCTTCGACATTATCGTCGTCATCTGATACCACTGTTTCAACATCATCTTCCTCGGCGGCCTTGCGGTCTTCTTCCTCGGCAATGCGGGAGGCTTCCGCGGCGGCGGCGCGTTCCAATTCAACCTGTTCCGCCATTAAACGTTCACGGTCGGCAATTGGAATGCGGTAATAATCAGGGTGTATTTCGCTGAAAGGTAAAAATCCATGACGGTTTCCACCATAATTTACAAACGCCGCCTGCAAGGATGGTTCAACCCGCGTGACCTTGGCCAAATAAATATTTCCTTTAATTTGACGACGAACCAACGATTCAACTTCGAAATCTTGTAATTTTCCTGATTGAACAACGGCAACTCGTGTTTCCTCGTGTTT
>CAYGLI010000087.1:0-5515 GCA_964350795.1 uncultured Micavibrio sp. | reverse complement strand
TCCTTGGCGTAATAACGCGTCGCTCATGCCCATTTCATGCCCAACAATAATGGCGGCGGTGGCGTTGAGAACATTGTGATTGCCTAACATCGGTAGGGTAAACCCATCGATAATACGGTCTTCGGATTTGTCCTCTAACCACCCCTGCAATCGAATATCAAATCGTGTTTCGCCTGCGCGTGCCTCGACATTTAAAATTTGCATATCGGCCTGTTTTGAAAAACCATATGTGATAACACGGCGATCTTGTAATTGCGGGATTAAATTTTGCACCTCTGGATGGTCAATACATAGTGCGGCAAAGCCGTAAAAAGGCAGGTTGTTCACGAAATTGCGAAACGCCGCCTTGGCATTATCGAATGACCCGTAATGATCAAGATGTTCTGGGTCAATATTGGTCACAACTGCGGCGGTGGCGGGTAGGCGCGTGAATGTACCGTCGCTTTCATCCGCCTCGGCAACCAACCATTCGCCCTGTCCCATGCGGACATTTGTTCCATAGGCATTGACGATTCCGCCATTCACAACCGTGGGGTCGAACCCTCCAATTTCCATCATTGTGCCAACCATGGATGTTGTTGTAGTTTTTCCATGCGATCCCGCAATGGCAATGCCAAGGCGCATACGCATAATTTCCGCCAACATTTCGGCACGACGGATAATGGGCAGGCGTTTGGCGCGCGCGGCAATCATTTCGGGGTTATCGTTTTTCACCGCGGATGAAATCACAATTGCGGACGCATCGCGTAAATTACCCGCGTGATGACCAATGGATATTTCAATGTTTTTATCACGCAAGCGTTTTACGTTGGCACCATCGGCAATGTCCGACCCCTGAATGGTATAACCCATATCCAGTAAAATTTCGGCAATACCGCTCATCCCGATACCGCCGATACCAATAAAATGAAGTGTGCCGATTGTTTTTGGATTTAATCTCATAGATTAAGGTTTACAGGATTAACAATTATCGCGCAACCATTGTGCGTAGCCATCTTGGGTAATTTCACTATTGGCCATGGCAACCGTCATCACAACGGCCTCTGCCTTATCGGCCTGTAATGGTTTGCCATTTAATTCCAAAAACAATGCCGCGGATACAAACGCCGTACGCTTATTCCCATCAATAAATGGATGATTTTTGGCAATCCCATAGGCATATGACGCGGCCAAATCAAATATATCCCCCTGCTCATAGGCATAGAGATTTTGCGGTTTACCCATCGCGGAATCCAGCAATGTTTCATCACGAACACCATGCGAACCGCCATGTTTATCAATTTGAAAATCATGGAACATTTGAATTGTTGACTTTTCAAGCCATATTGGCTCGCTCATCGATCGGCCAATTCTTTGAGCGCGTCTTTATATCTGTCCATAACGTCCAAGGCAATTTTCATCTGATGGTCAAATTCGGGGTCATAGACAGAGACCTTTAAATCACCGTCTTTGTCCTTGGCAAAATGGAGCTTATCGCCTTCTTTTACACCCAATTGCTCTAATAATTCTTTTGATAAAATAATGCCTTGGGATGACCCAATTTTTCTAATTTTAGCTTCGTATAACATATTGCAATCTCCTTATAACATATATTATAACATGTTATAATGTTGATTACAATATTTCTAATCCCAACCCTTAATAAGGGCAATGACCAAATTCCCCAGCTTTCTTGTGGCTTCTGGTTTTGCGCTTGCGCGGGCGGCCTCGGCGGCGCGGAATAATGTTTCGGGGGATCGCATGACGCTTTCAATCCGTCCTGATAAAATTGCGGGTGTTAAATCCTTTTCCTCAATCACCCATGCGCCACCCATTTTGGATACACTCTCGGCATTTACCCTTTGTTGTTGGTCGGCATGATGTGGGTATGGGATGTAGATTGCAGGGATACCCGCAACGGCAATTTCAGCGACCGTGCTTGCGCCCGATCTGGCAATCACCAAATGTGTTTGTTTTAAAACCTCGGGTACATTATCAAAAAATGATTTCAAGGTTGCGGTGATGCCCGCATCATTATAAATATTTTGAACATCCACGATGTCTTCGTCGTGGCATTGTTGCGTGACGTTTAACCTGACTTTTAAATCCTCTGGCAGAGACGCCAATGCCTGTGGCACATTTTTCGCCATGACCTTTGCGCCCAATGACCCACCCATAATTGTAATATGAAATGGTGCATCATTATCAGGCGCATTATACGGATGGGCATAAAGCGCGGCAATGTCAGCGCGAATAGGATTCCCCGTAATAATCGCACGCACCGCATCGCCCTCGTCCAATGATGATGTGTCAGGCAGGCTTAGCGCGATGCGGTCAGCCTTATGCGCCAAATAATCATTGGCCTTACCCAATGTCGCATTTGCCTCGTGAATGATGGTTTTAATACCCGCCGTCTGTGCGGCCTTCATCGGTGGCAGGGATGGATAACCACCAAACCCAACAGCGATAGAAGGTTGATATTTTGATATAATTTGTTTGGATTGGATATAGCCATAAGCCAATAAAAACAGCCCCTTAACCTTACCCAACAATCCAGAGGGCAATGTTGATGAGGCAATGACATGAACCTTTAAACCATCAAACCCTTTGGTATATTTCTCGGCGCGTTTATCGGTCACCATCACAACCTCACACCCGCGTGACATTAAATCCTGAGCCAATGCAAGGGCGGGAAACATATGCCCCCCAGTCCCCCCAGCGCATAACATGATTGTTTGTTTTGTCATTTTTATCCTCTTAATTTGTATTTAATATAAACCACAGAGGCACAGAGTCACAGAGGTTTTTTATTTGTTAATAATAACCCCACAAAAATTAATATCGCCGAGATCGGATATATAATAGAGACCATTTCATCAAATAATATTACGCCCCATAATAACGCTATGACAGGTATAACATACGAACCCAATGAATTTTGTAACGCACCTTTTTTGGCCAAAATGAAAAATGTCATATAAAAAATAACCATCACAATAGCATGAGCAATAAGTGCCAAATCACCATAATTCAAGTCCAACAATGGTATATAGCTGTCGTCAGAAATTAACATCGCACCCGCAGTCAAAACAGCAACACACCCAAACAAACCAATCGCCAATCGAATATGTGCGTTTTCACTATCCTTTGGTTTTAGACGGCTTGCCACGATTCGATTGATGGCATAATTCACAGGCAAACTGAGTGAAAATAAAATCCAGAACCATTTTAAGTCCGATGTGAGATCCAAAACATCAGGAAGAAACAATATAATGGCACCAATTAAACCTATAACAACACCCATAAATTGAATTATGTTAAATTTTATATCTTGTAAGCCCAATAGTCCTAGATACACAAAGAGAGGCGTTAGGATAACAATTAACCCCATTATATTTGCATCAATATTAGGGGCTAATATAAAAAACAAACATTGTGGGATAATGATGTTCGTTAGGGCACAAAAAAAATAGTATTTTAATTCACTGAAACGAAATAATTCTGATTGTTTTTTCAACAAGGAAATCCCCGTTAGAAACAAAACAACAAACAATGATTCCCAGAAGATATAGGCAAATTTGGGAATAGAATATTGTTCTGCAATTTTAATAAGAGGGTAAACACTACCGCCACAAATTCCAGATAAGACAATCAAGGAAATCGTAAGATCTTTTTTCTTATTTTTGTCTTCCTGACTCATGTAAAAACTAAAACGCTTTCTTTTTTAAATGTCGCCATGTTGATCTTTTTCTATCCTCATTTATCCCACGAGACAAGGCAAGAATAAGGCCGAAGGTTATTCCTACCGCGATTAAAGACGACCCACCATAACTAATCAGCGGTAATGTCATCCCCTTGGCCGGAATTAATTGCAGCGCCGATCCCATGTGAATAAAACATTGTATCACCAACATGAAAACCAGCCCCCCACCGGCCAACATGGTGAAAATAGATTCCGATCGTGAAAACCGTGTAAAAAATCGATAAAATAAATACCCAAAGACACCAACGAATAAGGATGTTAGCAAAAATCCCCATTCCTCACCCACGGCGGTGAAAATGAAATCAGAATGAATGTCGGGCACTTGGTTTTTAACCGTTCCCTGCCCTGGCCCTGTTCCAATTAATCCGCCATTCATAAATGCCTCTTTTGATCGGTCAATTTGATAGGTGTCTGCGCCTTCAGGGAATAAAAATCGATCAATGCGTGATTGGACATGCCCCAATGTGGCATAAGCCAAAACAACCCCCAAAACACCTATGCCGCCAAGCACAAAAACATAGCGCAAGGGGCATCCCGCCAAAAATATTTGCATCGCAAACACAACAGACACAAGGAAAAACATTCCAAAATCAGGCTGTAAAAGCAACATCGCAACAGTTATCGCATATAGCCCAAGCGCAATTAGAATACCCGGAAAATGAAGATGTAATTTTTGTTGGCTCAACAACCATGCGGATAGAACGATAAAGGCAGGCTTTAAAAATTCACTGGGTTGAACGGAAAATCCCGCAACCCTTATCCACCGTGTTGCGCCCTTAATTTCCGCACCGCCAATAATCGCCATCACAACACCAACCATGGCAACACCATATAAAATCGTTGCAAATCGCCATATATTTTGAGGGTTCAGCCATGCCAAAATAATCATACTTGCCATTGCAGGCATTAAAAACAAAATATGACGGAATAAAAAATGATACCCATCCAAACCAATGCGTGTCGCCACGGATGGGCTGGCCGTTCCCACCATCACAACCCCAAAAACCGCAAGGACAAGGATTATCATCAGGCTTTGGCGATCAATTGATAACCACCATCTGATGAAAGGATTGCTTGTGCGTGGTGAAAAACTATCGAACATTCTCCTATTCTACATCAGTTATGATGATGGTAAAGTTATTCCATGATCCACCTCCCCTCACCCAACTTTAATGATCGCCCTGATGGGACACAGATAAAATCTATTATCATCCACTATACGGGTATGAAGACCTGTCAGGCGGCGCTGGATCGATTATGCGATCCACAATCAGAAGTGAGCGCCCATTATACAATTGATTTGGATGGCACGCTTTATATGCTCGTCGATCCAAAAAAACGTGCATGGCATGCGGGTGTTTCGCAATGGGGAATATTGTCCAACTTTAACGATTTTTCAATTGGGATTGAATTAGTGAATAAGGGACATGACTTTGGGTATCATGACTTTCCTGATGCACAAATTAATACGCTGATTGGATTAATAAAAGATTTATTTAAACTTTATCCTATCAAACCCGAATTGGTGTTAGGGCATTCCGACATTGCCCCCGACCGCAAGCAAGACCCTGGCGATTTGTTCCCATGGAATCGATTGGTGCAAGAAAACCTTGCTGTTAGACCGTAATCCACGTTATAAACCATTCATGTGATCGGAAGGTCGGGCAATCGCTTGCGCAAGTAAGAGGAAAGTCCGGACATCACAGAGATAGGACAGCGGGTAACGCCCGCCCGGGGTAACCCGAGGGACAGTGCAACAGAAAACAAACCGCC
>CAYGLI010000086.1:0-5551 GCA_964350795.1 uncultured Micavibrio sp. | reverse complement strand
CTTTCCAAGCGTGCGCCTTAAGCCACTCGGCCACCTCTCCTTGATCGTCATATGTTATCGGTTTTTGCGTTAAAAATGTCAAGCGGCCATTTCCTCAATGGCATGTTTCAAAATATCCAAATCCTGTGGGCGGGAGAGGGAGTGATCGCCATCATCAATTAATGTCACATCGATATCGTGGTCAAAACAGGTTTTGATTTGGTCAGGGACATGCCAATCCACCGAACCATCCAATTTTCCCTGAATGAGATGAACCGCACCATCAAAATTAATTTTAGTGTCTAATAAGCAATGATTTTCACCATCGTCAAATAATACACGCGTGAAAATATAGGGTTCATCGTAATCGCTTTCTTCCTCAATATATCCTTTTTCTGATAATTGGTTTAGGTGTCCATCATCAAGGGATGTATAGATTTTGCGCGTAAAATCGGGCGCGGCGGCAATGCCGATAAATCCATAAATGTTGTTTGGAATAAATTGCATTAATCGCATTCCAATCCACCCCCCCATGGATGATCCAATGATAATGGCGGGTTTTTTGATAAGGGATTCAATGATAAATAATGAATCCATTACCCCTTTGCCGATTGTATAATCGCGAAAATCACCATCAGATTGACCATGGGCAAAATAATCGAACCGCAAATAAGTGCGATTATTGGTGCGCGCATAATCATGCAACCATTCTGCCTTTGACCCACCCATATCCGATTTAAATCCGCACAGGAATATAATGGGGGGCAGGTTAGATGTTCCCTGATAGAAATCATAGGCAATTTTGCCATTTGGTCCGTCGATATATTTGATGTCTGTCATACGTTTATTTTAACCCCAATAACATTTTGAAAACAAACGGAAAAAGACTGATTACTTAGTTCGTTTGCGAGTTTGTGTTTTGTTTCGGCCTTTTCTTTTGTTTTTCTGTTTAAATTCATAGAGTTATTATATGATTTTATTCCTATTTTGTCAAGGATGAAAATGCATCTTAAGAATTTTCAAACGTGGAGTTTCGCAGAGTTCAAGGTAGCAGAGTAGAGAGATCAATAAACTCCTCTTAAATTCCGAAAACTCTGCGGTTAAAATTTTTAAATCACGGAAATTATTGTGGGCCAGATTGTTTTAATTTTTGAAGACGTTTGATTTCTGCGTCTAATTGTTTTTCCATGTTTGCTTCAATTTTAGTCATAATTGGTAAAAGCGTTTTTTCAAAACCTTTAAGGGCTAAATCTTCAATTAGTTCACGTCCATTGTCACTTTCAAGTACTAACGCATTTCTTTTATCTTTAACGGCTTTTCTATTTAGGTCTTCAACAATCACACGTGACGATGTTGAGAATTCTTTTTTTGTAATCTTAAATCCGATATCTTCCAGATCAGAAAAATTGGGTGAAACGGCATCTTCTCTCGCTAATTCATTAAATCGTTCTGATAAAATTATAACGAGACCAGGCTTACCCGTGTAAATATCTACTAAATAAACAGGTTTAAATTTTGTTTTATCATCAATCACCGCTGGCAATTGGTCTTTTGCAACTGCGGTTAAATCATCTTCTGGTTTTACGGCCGTTTCACTCATGATTATTTAATTACCATAAATTAAAAACAAAAAGCAAGAAAATCTTTCACCACGGAGGACACAAAGTTCACAGAGATGTCACAGAGTTTTTTGGGTTCTCTGTGTAATCTCTGTGTTCTCCGTGACCTCTGTGGTGATATTGAATGGATTACGACCTGTGCCGTAATGACATTAAGATAGAAAACTTTGCGCAACTTTGCGTTTCAATTATTTTTACCGCAGAGTGACGCAGAGTTGTGGGGAGTTTATATATATGTTTCAAACTAACGCCTCTAAAACTCCTTAAACTCTGTGGTCATCATCCTTTATGTGGACAAGATTTTGAAACAAGTTCAGTATGTCATATTATGAATCAAAAACAACTCACCATCATGCAAATCATCCCTGAATTGGGAATTGGCGGCGCGGAACAAGGGTGCATTGATGTCGCGGCGGAAATTGTAAAATCGGGCGCGCGCTCAATCGTGGTTTCAAACGGCGGATCACGCGTGCCTGACCTGTTGCGGATTAAATCCGATCATATTGATTTGCCCGTTCATTCCAAAAATCCATTTGTAATGATGAAAAACACACGGCGTATTAAATCGCTTATACGCAAACATAATGTTGATATTATCCACGCACGATCGCGCGCACCGGCGTGGTCGGCCTATCGTGCCTGTAAACAAACACGCACCGCCTTTGTCACAACCGTGCATGCCGCCTATAAGGGGAATGAAAATAATTTTAAACGATTTTATAATTCGGTGATGGCAAAGGGGGATCGCGTCATTGCGATTTCGCAATTTATTGCCGACTATGTCCGCACTCATTTCGAGGTTGATTCACGCAATTTGGTGACCATCCCACGCGGTGTTGATTTGGATAAATTTCACCCTGAATTGGTAAAGCCTGAACGTGCGATTAATCTGGCCAATCAATGGCGCATTCCCGATGGTGCGCCAATCATTTTAATGCCAGGGCGCGTGAGTAAAATTAAGGGTCATATGGTTTTGATTGATGCGCTGGAAAAATTAGGGCGGCGCGATATTTTTTGTATCATGGTTGGCCCAAACCAAGGGCGCAATGAATTTCAGGATGAATTGGAAAAATCGATCGAGGAAAAAAACCTATCGGGTATTGTGCGTATTGTTGATAAATGTTCGGACATGCCATCCGCTTATTCCCTTGCGTCTGTTGTTGTTGCGCCATCCATTGTTCCCGAAGGGTTTGGCCGTGTCCCGATTGAGGCACAGGCCATGGGGCGCCCCGTCATTGCATCCGATTATGGGGGGTTTCGCGAAACAATCATCGACCGTGAAACAGGATGGTTGTTCAAGGTTGGGGATTCCGATGAATTGGCAGAATGCCTGAGGCAGGCATTGTCATTAAGCGAAGAGCAACGCAATCAATTGGCCACGCAGGCGATTCATCATATCCAAAATAATTTCACCAAGGATAAAATGTGCAATGACACAATGGACGTTTACGCCGATTTATTGCGATCAAAATTTGGTGGTTAAACTATTTACTTGGTAATTTGCCCGCCACCCATTGAAATAATGATGCGGGTAAAATGGATAAAAACCACGATCCAAAAACCATATACCATGGAAATCCGATGATAGGTTTATTTTTGGCCAATCCCTTGGCAATGATTTCGGCGGCTTGGTTGGCCTCCATAAATCCAGGCATTTTAAAATTATTTTGATCGGTAATGCGTGACCTGACGAACCCTGGGCAAACAACATTAATATCAATATTATTATTTTTGTGTTTCCCACGCAGCGCCTCTCCATAGGCCTTCACAAAACATTTTGATGCGCTGTAGGCTGGGGCTGATGGCAAACCGCGATATCCGGCAAGGGATGAAATGAGGGCAATTTGCCCCGATTGTTGCCCTAACATTTTCGGCAGGATAGGATGGATTGTGTTGATAACACCATTCATATTGATATCGAATATCAAATCGGGATTGTCTTCGCCACCAACGCCCGCATTGGCAATTACCAAATTCAATGGTGCAATTTCATCGCATGACAATACCCATTTATGCATGGCCTCTTTATTTGCAACATCAATGATTTTGGCGTGGACGGTTGCGCCCTTGTCGGTGCATTTTTGTGTAACATCATCCAATCGTTTTTCATCGCGGCCACAAATAAATAATGTTGTTTGCGGGGTGGCGTAATAAAGGGCGAGGGCTTCGCCTAATCCGCTTGATGCACCCGTGATTAAAATTGATTTCACGATATGGCCTTTGCTATATTTAAAAAATTAGTGACAGATAAATTTTCCGCACGCTTGGTTTCATCAATTCCTAAATCATGGATGATATTAATATGCGGTTTCAATGTTTGGCGGATCATTTTACGACGTTGGCCGAATGCCATTTCGGTTAGTTTTTCTATGACTTCAAACGGAATATCATCCGTGCGTTTATTTGGTGTTAATTGAATGATGGATGATGTCACCTTGGGCGGTGGAACAAACGCCGTTGCGGGCACATCAAAACAAATTCGGGCATCGCATAGCCATTGAACAAGAACGGATAAGCGCCCATAAGGTTTTGTATTATCCATGGCGGCCATACGTTCCGCAACTTCTTTTTGCACCATAATTGTGATGGATTGATAGGCATCGGTTGCAGCATAATGAATATCGCGTAACCATTGAATAATAAGGGGTGTGGCAATATTATAAGGCAAATTTGCAATAATTTTGCGTGTTCCATTTTCACCAAAACGCAGCATATTATCCTTAAGCGCATCACCATGAATAAGGGTTAATCTGTCACCTGATACATCGTTTAAGGATGATAAGGCCTTAATTGCGCGGGGGTCGAATTCAATGGCGGTCATTGCATGCGCGCCCTCTAATAATATTCCGCGTGTCAAACCACCAGGGCCAGGGCCAATTTCAATGATATGATCATCAGGCGTTATGTTGGCCTGTCTGGCAATTTTACGAGTCAGGTTAAGGTCGCATAGGAAATTTTGTCCCAATGATTTTGTCGCGCGTAAATCACTATCACGGATGATGTCTTTTAATGGAGGCAGGTTTTCAATGGTATCAAACACGGCGTTCGATATAGGCATTGGATATTAAATCACGCAGGTAACGTCGTTGCAAAACATCCATGCGTTGCGTTCCCATACGGGATTCGATTTCACGTTCCATCGCGCTGGATGATCCGCCGCCATCGCGTCCGCATAACATGGGCACGGATATAACGGATTCTGTCTCGATTGATTGTGCAGGGTCACCAATATTGGAATTTTCTACTGCGGCGGTAATTGCGCTGGGGATATTTGTGATGGTATCATCATATTCCTGAAGGCGCGCGTAATCACGATTGGCGATTTGTTTGTTAATATCCAAACATCCCTTAACGTCACGTTTAAACATATCGATATCGTTTAAAATTGTGCGACGGTCAGATTCATTTTCGGGCAGTTGAAATACCGCGACCTTGATGCGTAATTTTTCAGGGTTATCCGTTGAGGCCAAATCAATAACGCGTTTTTCACGAATGAATAAAATGGAATATCCATCATTGGTTTTGATAGGTTGGCTGATTTGTTGTACATCCAAATTTTTCATTGCGAGGGCGATGTCATCACCCATTTGATCGGGGGTCACCCAGCCAATAACGCCACCCGCGGCGGCGGTTGCGCTTTGTGAAAATTGACGTGCGGCGGCGGAGAATTTCCGTGAGTCCGCCTGTAATTGTTTGGACAGATCATTGGCAATTTTGCGAACCTCGGCCTCGGGCGCATCGGCATTCTCGCCGTAGGGTAAAAAGATTTCTGCGAGGAAAAATTCTTCCTGTCCGGCACGTTTTTTCAATCGTGCCATTTCCGAGTTAATATCACTATCGGTTAAGGCAACACGGGGGCGGATTTCGGTTTGCACAACCTTTGCCCATGCCAATTGTGATTCAATTTGTTTATGCAGGGTGGCCACATTAATTTTATCGCGTTTTAACAATTG
>CAYGLI010000085.1:0-5886 GCA_964350795.1 uncultured Micavibrio sp. | reverse complement strand
GGTTTGTTTGATCCATAAACTGAGACAATTGGCTTGAGCCAAAAAATTCACGAATGGATGCCTGCAACGGTTTTGAATTAATCAAATCATGCGGCATATATGTGTCAATTTCAACAGACGACATACGCTCACGAATTGGGCGCTCCATACGTGATAGACCCAAACGAATTTGGTTTTCCATCAACTCACCAACGGAACGAACACGACGGTTACCAAGGTTATCAATGTCATCAACATCGCCCTTACCGTCTTTTAATCCAACGATATATTTGATAATCGCCAAGATATCTTCTTTGTTCAAGATACGGAAATCATCCGGTGCATCCAAACCAAGGCGTTGATTCAATTTCACACGACCAACATCTGATAAATCATAACGTTCCGCATCAAAGAATAATGAATTAAATAGGTTTTCCGCGGATTCAACAGTGGGCGGTTCACCCGGACGCATCACGCGATAAATATCAATTAATGCCTCTTCACGTGTTGATGTTTTATCCGCAATCAATGTATTACGCAGATGCGCCGACACATTAATATGGTCAATCGCCAACATTGGAATTTCCTTTGTTCCGCGTGTTTCCATTTGTGACAACATATCTTCGGAAATTTCATCCCCTGCCTCGGCAATCACCTCACCTGTTTTGTCATCAAACAAATCAACCGCAAGGTAACCGCCCAAAATTTGCTCTTCAGAAACCAGAATGTTTTTCAATCCGTCTTCTTCCAATTTTTTCAATTTACGCGGGGTCATTTTTTCGCCCGCTTCGGCAACAACTTTACCTGTTTTGGCATCAATCAAATCTTCGGTCAATTTTGTTCCGCGATAAAATGCGCTATTGAATGGCGCTTTCCATCCTTTTTTATCTTTGGTGTAAATTGTTGTTTCATAGAATGTTTCAAGAATTTCCTCGTTTGACATTCCCTGAACCATCAACGGGCTTACCTCTTCACCATTTTTACGGGCTTTCGCCTTTGCCGCTTCGGTTTCTTTGGAATCCAATGCACGCAAGAATGTTGTGACGGGTAATTTACGACGACGGTCAATACGTGTGTTTAGGATGTCTTTTGCATCAAATTCAAAATCCAACCATGACCCACGATATGGAATAACACGCGCAGAGAATAAATATTTACCAGACGCATGCGTTTTCCCACCATCATGGTCAAAGAACACGCCAGGTGATCTGTGCATTTGTGATACAATCACACGTTCCGTTCCATTCACAATGAATGTTCCGCGGGCGGTCATCATTGGCATATCTAACATATATACATCCTGCTCTTTAATATCGCGGATGGATTTCAATCCTGTGTCTTCGTCAATATCAAACACCGACAAACGCAACGTCACGCGCAATGGCGCGGAATACGTCATACCACGCTGGATACATTCTTCTTCATCATATTTTGGCTCTTCAAATTCATAGGACACATAATCCAAAATTGCCTTACCCGCAAAATCCTGAACAGGGAATGATGATTTAAACACGGCCTCAAGCCCCTTATTCAAACGATCATTGGCAACCGTCAATGCCTGCAAGCATTCCGCGAATGATGTTTTTTGAACATCAATCAAATTCGGCATCGGAATAACCTCACGAATTTTTTGGAATGAACGACGAACTTTTTTCTTTCCTGTAAAGGATTGAACATCGACTTCGTTATAAAATTGTTTTGAATCAGTTTTTTTAGTGGCTTTTGCACTCATGATAATAATGTCCTTCGGCTTTTATATCCGTTTAATGTTATCAGGTGTTTAGACATCAAAAACCGCGGAGAAGAAGGCTGCTCTTGCCTTTCCGCGTTCATTTTTTCGGTTTTTGTCTATCTTTTAACGACCAATTTTATTTCCAGAGCTCACGTGTAGATGGTCTTTTAGCGTGTATGAGCGTGGATTGCAAGTGTTTTCTTATTCTATGTTTTGACAAGGCCAAATAAGTGTAATCCATTTTTTGAAACGCAAAGTCACGCGAAGCCGCACAAAGTTTTTTGATTTTAAACTTGCAATCTTTATTATTATATGTTAATTTAATAAAAAATAGGAGATTAAAAATGACAAATTTAACAATTGTAGGTGACCATAAACAAGCCGCCGCAACCATGGATATGTATCAACGATTTGCTGAGTGGAAAAAACAGCATTCAGATAAAGCCGACAAAATTATTGATATCATAGGGTCTCGACAAAGGTCGGTAATTGATTCTCTATCAGGCTTCCCAGATCATTACATCTTAGAACCTGGGCCCAATATTCCACTCGATATTTCACATCACAACAGAATCATAAGAGAGGCGTCTAAATCAGCCTCCATAATAAAAGCATTAATTGTTTTAGTCGAAACATTAAAACCAGAGATTCTTGAACGAAAAGCACAAAACAATAAGCAAGTATCCCTCCAAAAACAACGGGACGAAACATATGCATACGCATATTTAGAGCGTAAGGCACCCTCACAATAAAATTCCTTTTTTCTCTAATAAAAAAAACGCCCCTGAATTCACAGTGGCGTTTTAAATTTCTAGATCCCCGCATTCACGGGGATAAATTCGTCTGGGGTTTTTGTTATTACAAAAACCTAGACATCATTTACTTCAACTCAACAGTCGCGCCGGCTGCTTCCAACTTGGCTTTCATGTCTTCAGCGTCTGCTGTTGCAACGCCTTCTTTGATTGTTTTAGGAGCACCATCAACAAGGTCTTTTGCCTCTTTCAAGCCCAAGCCTGTAATTGCGCGAACTTCCTTGATCACGTTGATTTTAGAAGCACCAGCAGAAGTTAATACAACTTCAAAGTCTGATTTTTCTTCAGCAGCTGCACCAGCAGCCGCAGGAGCGGCAACAGCAACAGCCGCGGCAGCAGCAGAAACGCCCCACTTTTCTTCTAAAAGTTTTGATAATTCAGCAGCTTCAAGAACTGAAAGTTCTGAAAGGGTATCTACGATTTTATTTAAGTCAGCCATTTTAATTTTCCTTTTTTAAAAATGTATATTTAAGTTTTGTTTCTATTACAAAATAATAAGTCTGGTTTACGCTGTTTCGCCGTATGCCTTCGTTACACCGACCATTGCCTGAGCAGGGGCCTGTAGAACGCGAGCAATCTTCGTCGCAGGAGCCTGTATCAAGCCAACCAATGTTCCACGAACCTCGTCCAAGGATGGTAGTTTCGCCAGTGCCTCAACACCCGCAACATCAAGCACTTTCGCGCCCAATCCACCACCAAGAATAACAAGTTTGTCATTCGTCTTGGCAAAATTATATGCAACCTTGGCCGCAGCCACAGCATCCTCAGAATAAACAATCCCCGTTGGACCAACAAAAAGATCACCAAGACCTTCGTAATCTGTATCCTTAGAGGCCAGTTTCGCCAGAGTATTTTTTGTAACAGTAAATTGTCCGCCCTCTTTACGCAGCTCGGCACGGAACGCGTTCATGTCCTTGACTGTGAGGCCTTTATAACCACACACAACAACCGAATTCGATTCCGCAAACATACCGTTATACGTATCAATGGCTTCTTGTTTTTCAGTACGATTCATGTGAATTCGAACCTTTCCTTGTTACAAGAGTTTCATTTCGCCTGAGATTAATATTCGTGAAAATAAAAAAACCAGACACCCAATACCTGCCTGGTTTCGAAAACTGGAACGCGCGAGCGATGCCCGCGTCTTTCAAAATTCTTACCACCACATCTATATAGGATTATTAAATTAAGCCTAATTGCCTAATCCCCATAGTCATCGACAGGATGTGATGGTTATAAAGGGATTAGGGATATGGTGTCAAGAAAAAGTTACAATGTGCGATGTGGTGCCATTGATGCTTGCGCGGAAACACCTGTGTTTTGTCGGCCAAGTTGCCCACCACAAGAATCCCAACGGTGTGGTTGAACCGACTTATCAAAACCACATTCATGCATACCACCAAGATATGCCTTTATGACGGGCAATTGAGATTCAGAGATTTTTTTTTGAGTGTTTTTAACATCCCCATCGAAAGCATTCACCGCTCTTGTCAGATGTTTTTCCAATGGCATTTGAGATTTTTGGTAAGCAAAAACAAAGCCTCCCATTGCATTCATTAAACTATCATTCGAATGACGCATATAATTTGTATCATCATCCTTTAATAAACCAAGCGCCGTTTTTGCATCGGCCATATCAGACAGAGAAACACCAAAATGCAATTCACCATCACGCATACTTAATCCAGATTGCACAACCTGAACCACAACCGACAAAATACGTGTTTTCGCTAGTTCTGGCGTTTCGCCATCAGTTAAAAAACATAAAGGATTAACATTTTGTGAATCTACATATGCGCGACTTACTTGTTCAGTCATTACTTTGCTCCCGTCGGTGTTTTTGTTTTTGTTTTTGGTTTTGGTTTTGGTTTTGATGGTGATTTGTATCCAATGTCGAATGCGTCTACGAATTCTTTAGCAAGACCTTCTGGTTCAACATAAGTTTCGCGTTTAACGCCAGCAGCATTCAAATCATAATTCACTGGTTTTGCTTCCATATTTGTATATTTTGAAAGCTCCACACAAAGTGAAACACAACTATGCATAGGAGGTTGAGTATAAGTAATGTTATCTCTTGTTTTTCTTATTATTGTATACGCTAAATCAGCAATATAAAAACGCCTATCCCCCATCTCCTCACGATTAATAGACTGCTTCAATTTCTCTAAAGAAATTAGTTTAACAGCATTTTCAACAGCCACCATATCGTCACCTATTGTGATTTGACCACCACGAATACCAAGTCCAGATGAAGCAATAACTCCACAAACCCTTAAGGCTTTTTCTTCTAAGGTTTCACCTTGAAGCTCTGCAAATGCATTTTGACTATCTGACATTTTTTATATCTCCCGATTTTGTTTCAATAGCTATAACCCAAATCATTAATCTATGTCAATTTTATTTTTTAAACTACAGAGTTAAACAGAGAAATACAGAGTTTTTTTATTTCCTCTGTTTACCTCTGTCTTTCTCTGTAGTTCATCGTCTTTACGTCATTACAAATTTTCAAAGAAAATACATGTAATCCAGCTATCCGCAGAATGGATTGCATGGACAAGCCATGCAATGACGACAGGTGAAAAACAGCCGCAAAAAACCCCGCTGGAATTGCGGGGTTTTTAAAATTTGTATTAAGCGGCTTTTTGCATTTCCTCTTGCAAGGTTTCGACATTAATTTTAATGCCTGGCCCCATTGTCGTGGTTAATGCAACGCGTTGAATATATGTTCCTTTTGCCCCTGTTGGTTTTGCCTTTTGAACCGCTTGTAAAAACGCAAGAATATTTTCTTTTAGTTTTTTCTCGTCAAAAGATATTTTACCAACACCTGCCTGAACAATACCGGCCTTTTCCGCACGGAATTCTATTGAACCAGCTTTTGATTCCTCAACTGCCTTTTTAACATCCATCGTTACCGTTCCAATTTTTGGGTTAGGCATTAATCCCTTTGTACCCAAAACCTTACCCAAACGACCAACCAATGCCATCATGTCAGGTGTTGCAATACAACGATCAAAATCAATTGTTCCGCCCTGAATAATTTCAACCAAATCCTCGGCACCAACAATGTCTGCACCCGCGGCCTTGGCTTCTTCGGCCTTGGCATCACGTGCGAACACGGCAACGCGAACTGATTTACCAGTCCCATTTGGTAATGATGTCATTGCACGAACTGTTTGGTCGGCGTGTTTTGGATCAACGCCCAAATTCAATGCCAATTCAACCGATTCATCAAATTTTGATGTTGCAAATTCCTTTGCAAATTTGATTGCCTCGTCCAATGAATAAAGAGTATCGGCATCAATTTTATCAGCCCATAATTTTTGTTTCTTTGTTAATTTTGCCATGATCTTAAC
Organism: uncultured Micavibrio sp.; assembly: GCA_964350795.1. Classification (GTDB taxonomy): domain Bacteria; phylum Pseudomonadota; class Alphaproteobacteria; order Micavibrionales; family UBA1664; genus UBA1664. The sequence continues at coordinate 10 of CAYGLI010000085.1, read as the reverse complement.
CCTCCACGAC
>CAYGLI010000084.1:0-6056 GCA_964350795.1 uncultured Micavibrio sp. | reverse complement strand
ATGATGTCGAAATAGAGTTCACGGTCATGTTTACGGTTCATTGCCTTTAATATTTTACTTGAACCACTTTGCACAGGCAGATGTAAATAAGGCATAATTTTAGATTGCGCGTGTACGTCTATTAAATCTTGTTGTACGTCTCTTGGATGCGATGTTGTATAACGAATGCGTTCAATTTTATCGATCTCGGACGTACGCATCATGAGGTCGGCTAACGAGGCGGTTTTCCCATCTATATCCATCCCGTGATAGGCGTTGACGTTTTGCCCAAGGAATGAAATTTCACGCACGCCTTGGTCTCGCAATTGTTTGACCTCATCCAAAATCGCCTCAACACGTCGGGAATATTCACCACCACGCGTATAAGGAACGACACAGAATGTACAAAATTTATCACACCCTTCTTGAACGGCGATAAAGGCGGTTGATCCTGTGGCCTTGGTTTCTTCGGGTAATTTATCGAATTTATCTTCTTCGTCAAAATCCGTATTGATAACGCGTTTTTTGCCGTATGCGCCCGTGGCCTCTGCAACCATTTCGGGTAATGTCCCAAATGCCTGAGGGCCAAAAACCATATCAACATAAGGCGCACGTTCAGCAATAAAATCACCCTCAGCCTGTGCAACACATCCTGCCACGGCCATAATGTATTTTTTGCCTTCTTTTTCTGCTTTTTCCTTATGTTTTTTCAAACGTCCTAACTCTGAAAAGACCTTCTCTGTCGCCTTTTCACGAATGTGACATGTATTTAAAATCATCATGTCGGCATCATCGGGTGTGTCCACCTCGGCATAACCCATGGGTGCGAGAACATCCGCCATCTTGCGGCTGTCATAGGCGTTCATCTGGCAACCCCAAGTTTTGATATAAAGTTTTTTAGTGTTTGAATTGTTCATGATGGTCATGTTAAACCATAGAGTAGATACAAAAATCAAGGATATTTGGATAAGAAAATGACAAAACCAGCATTATTGGCACTCACAAATTTATTTCCCAATCAAATGGAGCTATTGGATAATAAATATAACGTTATTCATTTATATAAAGAACCAGACCCTGAGGCGGTTTTGGGACAAGTGAAAGATGATGTAAAAATCATTCTTGCGACAATGAATAATCCTGTACGTCAAAATTTGATTGATGCTTGCCCGAATTTGGAAATTATTACCTGTAAATCTGTTGGGTTCGATAATGTTGATGTGGCCTATGCTCAATCAAAGAATATTATTGTCACGAACTGCCCTGACTTGGTGACGGATGACACGGCAGATACGGCGATGGGGTTGTTGATCAATGTATCCCGTCGCTATGTCGAGCTAGACGCCTACACACGGGTAGGTCGATGGCAAAACGGCGCAAAAAAACCACTCAGTCGATCCCTGACTGGCAAAAAAGTCGGAATTATTGGGTTAGGCAGAATAGGGCAGGCCATTGCAAAACGGTGTGAGGCATTTGGTTTGGAAATTTCTTATTTTGGACGCACCGAAAAAATAAAATTTCCCTATACCTATTATGATGATTTGGAAATCATGGCATCGGATGTTGATTATTTGGTTGCGGTTGTCCCAGGTGGCGAGGAAACAAAACACATTGTAAACGCAAACATATTCAATGCCCTTGGCAAGGATGGGTATTTCATTAATGTTTCACGCGGGTCGGTTGTTGATGAGTCCGCATTGGTGGAAGCCCTAACAACGCATAGAATCGCAGGCGCAGGCTTGGATGTCTATGCCGATGAGCCGAACGTACCAGATGAACTCAAGACAATGGATAATGTCGTGTTATTGCCACATGTTGGTGCAAACACATATGAAACATTGGAAAAAATGGGTGATTTAATCATTGAAAATCTATCCTTGCATTTTGATGGTAAGCCTGTCAAAACACCCGTACAAATTTAAAAGGTTATATTTCACAATGCGTTTCTTTATTTTTTCTATTGCTTTGCTGTTTTCAACATCCGTTCAGGCGAAATGTTATAATTCCGCTGAATTTGAAGCAGAACAAGGTTTAAGGATTCATAGTGAACTCATGGTGATTTCTCTTAATTGCCATCAATCGACACATCGTAACGGCAATCTCTATATCCAATATAAAGACTTTACGCGCCGTCATCAGGGTTTGATTGGCCAGTATGAACAAACAATGAAAAACTACTTTTCACGCGCTGGCTCACGAAATCCAGAGAGTGATATCAACGATTTACGAACAAAATTGGCCAATCGTATTTCAAACGATGCCGCGCGAATGAGGCCAAATGTATTCTGCAAGGCCTATGGCGGGCGTATCACACAGGCATTGGGAATGGATCAACCGAAATTGCGTCGTTGGGCATCAACCCCGTTTCCTGGGCACCCTTTATCGCAACCCCTTTGCACAGCAGGATAAATTGATTATGCTTTTCTATGAACAGTTTTTCATAGGAAGGGAACTATCATGGCCATTGATCAATGGATAAACGAAAGCGTTGCACCTCTATCGAGTGCGATTTCATCCTTTATATTTTATAGCGTGCCTTTGATTGGTGATGTGACATTACCCATTATTCTTGTATGGCTTGTTGCGATTGCGTTGTTTAGCACGATTTATTTTAATTTCATTAACTTTCGTTATTTTCGCCGTGGAACAGGCATTGCACTTGGTAAAATAAAACACCCCAAGGACGAACAGGCGGACGGGCAAATATCATCCTTTCAGGCATTGACGACAACATTATCGGGTACTGTCGGTTTAGGAAATATTGCGGGGGTCGCTATTGCCATTTCAATTGGTGGCGCAGGTGCCGTATTTTGGATGATTATGATGGGTTTCTTATCCATGTCGACGAAATTTATGGAGGCCACGCTTGGGGTTCATTATCGTATTAAAAACCAACATGGAACAGTCTCTGGTGGGCCAATGTATTACCTTCGTGATGGGTTAAAGGAAATTGGTTGGCCAAAATTGGGTATGGTCTTGGCCGTTATATTTGCCGTTTGCTCCGTTGGTGGTGCGATTGGTGCGGGCAATATGTTTCAGGCCAATCAGGTTCATCAACAATTGGTCAATGTGACTGGTGGTAACGAATTAAGCTATCTCGCCGATAAGGGATGGGTGTTTGGTTTATGTATGGCTGTGTTGGTTGGTGTTGTTGTCATCGGCGGTATTAAATCAATTGCGTCCGTCGCGTCAAAAATTGTTCCTGTGATGGGGATTATTTATTTAATCTCTGGATTAATTGTTATTGGATTTAACATCACCGCATTGCCTGATGCGGTGATGACGATTATCTCATCCGCTTTTTCAATGGAGGCAGGGCTAGGTGGATTGGTCGGTGCTATTATTCAGGGGGTACGCCGTGCCGTGTTTTCGAATGAGGCAGGAATAGGGTCCGCCGCGATTACGCATGCGGCCACCAAAACATATTATCCTGCTGCACAAGGCATGGCAGGGATGCTGGGTGCGTTTTTAGATACGGTGGTGATATGTTCTATCACCGCGATTGTTATTATTATCAGTGGCGTGTCATTAGGTGGTGAGGGCATACAAGGTGTTACTTTGACTTCACAGGCCTTTGAAACGGTTATGCCTTGGTATCCGTATATGTTGGCATTTATCGTGTTTCTCTTTGCTTATTCGACCATGATTACATGGTGTTATATCGGCGGAAAGGGTGTTGAATTTTTGATTGGTGACAATTATTGGGTGGATATTATTTATAAAATATTCTTTTGCTCAATGGTTGTTGTTGGGGCATCAACATCGTTGAATGTTATTATTGATTTGTCTGATGCCATGTATTTCGCCATGGCCATCCCTAATATTATCGGTTTGTATGTTCTTGCACCTAAAATCAAACGATTATTGAGGGAATACATTCAAGTAATTGAAAAATAATAATATTTTTAAGGTTGTTATTTTTTATACACAGGTTACACACACATACAAAAACAAGATGGGGATAAAGATATTCCTTTCTTGAACTGATTCGTATCCTTCTTTAGATGTGAATAATCACATTATTTTATAAATAGAAGGATTACGCGCATGTCATCAAACGCAAAATTAAACCACGTTCACCAAAATGAAAATGGTGAAAAGCCATCATTGGCAATGGGCGGTAAGCAAAATGCGCGTTTTCATTATAACCCGTCACAGGCTCCTCATTTTGAAGATGAACAAGAAACACTCGTTCTTGCGCCATCCAATCATCCTCGTATTAAAGCCAAAAGGTCATTTTGGTTTCGTGTGGCGCAAACATTGGGCATATTGGGATCAATTGCATGGGGGGTAATTTGCATCACATACCTATTAATGCAAGGTGGTCTTGCAACACAAACACCTTACGAGCTTGGTATATTTGTTGCTGGCATGTTGGCGCCCGTGGCGTTTTATTGGATGTTGTTATCCTATTTACAACGTAACAGTGATGTTCAATATTATGCTGAAAGCCTTCGTTCAGAGCTTCACACATTGTTCTTTCCATCCGAAGAAGACAGCCAACGTGTCAATAAAGATATTGAGCGTATGACAATACAAGCGGCAGAATTGGCGGCGTCATCCAAGGCCGTATTAAAATCGATTCAACGGACACGCCATGGATTACGCCAAGAAATTAAAGAATTTGCAAATTTTGCCAGTAAGGCCGAAAGGCATTTAGTGTCATTATCCGACAATCTGGTCACACGCACAGGAACAATTGATGATTTGGTGACAGGTATTGAAGGTCGTATTGGTACGATTGCTGAAAAATCAGAGCAATCAATTGAATTGTGGGATCACGCAGCGGCCAAAATGGTTGAGCGTGCAGGAGACATTGAAGGAACAATGGATGCGGGGGCACGCCGTATTTTGGATATGGCGGAAATTGCACAAGAAAAGTCACATGCTGTTTCTGATATTTTTGACGGTACGATTACATCTTTGGGTATGACAGTGGATGCGGTTATTGATCGTCTTGGTGGGATGAACGAAGAATTTGGCGCGTACACACGTACATTATCAATCTCAACCGAGGAATTATCAAAAGAAACAGGCCGTATGGGGGCAATGATAGAGGATCACATCGACCAATTGCAAAATGCCGCAGGGCGATCCGTTGAAACGATTACGCAATCTTTGATTGGGGTGTCAGAACAAAAAGACATGTTGGAGGAAACGGCAAATATTCTTTCATCTAAGGCCACATTAATGACTAACGCCATCAGCAATTCTGTCAATCAACTGACAACAACTGCAGATGATATTGTTAGCCGCGCCGAGGCAACGGGCGAAAAACTATCTGAAAAAACAACATTGATTTCCGATAGCTTGAGCGGATTAGAAGAGCAAATTGACCGTATTGATAGCGTATCTGAATTGGCAAGCCATCGTCTAAGCGAGGGTATTGAAACCGCGGTGAACGGGTCAACACAAATAAGCGACGCCATCCGTCGTGGTGTTGAAACATTAACCCGCACATCACAGGACGCAACGACAGAGGCAACATCATTGATTGAGGCCACCATAAGCCACATCCAACAATTAAAGGAAATAGGGCAAGGGAATGTCCAATCAGTTGAATCAATGGTTGGTTTGTTAGAGCAAAGCCGTCAACAAATTGAAAAGGCATCCGTGTCTTCTCAGGCGCATGTTGAAACATTAACCAAGGCGGTTGAAAATCAATCTGATAAATTGGGTATGTCCGCGGTATCGTTGGCGGAAGAGGTTAAAAATGTTGCACGTGCGCTCGATGAACCACTGCGTTTGGTTGGTATTGCCCTTGCGGATGCGGATGGGCGTCACGAACAAATTCAAAAAACATTGGAAACACGTGTGAATGATTTGAAGGAGGCGAGCACAAAGGCAACGGAATCCGTTGAAATTATTCGCCAATCATTGCGTGAACAAACAAATGATATTTCATCTTTGTCAGGGCGTTTAACGGCACAATCAAAAACATTAAATGCCGAATTGGCGGATAATAAATCTCAATTAACCGAAACGATTGATACGACATTATTTGATATGAACCGTTTGATGGGCGCAGTGACAGAGAAATCAACGTTGGTGTCAAATTCATCTGCTCAAATGATAGT
>CAYGLI010000083.1:3123-6421 GCA_964350795.1 uncultured Micavibrio sp. | reverse complement strand
ATGTCTTCGGCATAGGGCATCGCCTCGTCCGTGATGGATGTCACAACACATTGCGTTGGCGCCAACCATGTCGGTAATTTCCCTGAATAATTTTCCAACATAATCCCAATAAATCGTTCCATCGATCCCATAACGGCACGGTGTAACATAACGGGGCGTTGCTTAGAACCATCTTCGGCAATATAAGTCGCATCAAATCTTTCGGGCAAATTAAAATCGAGTTGTAATGTCGCGCAACCCCATTCACGGCCAATGGCATCGCGAATAATGTACCCTAATTTAGGGCCATAAAACGCACCATCACCGGGGCATAATTTATATTCCAAGCCCATTTCATCCATGGCATACATCAGGCCTTTTTCGGCCTTATCCCATAAATCATCAGACCCCACGCGATTTTCAGGGCGGGTTTCGAGCGTGATGTAATAATCCTCGAACCCAAGGTCAGTGTACATTTTTTGAACCAAACGACAGAATTCGATGGATTCGGACAAAATTTGATCTTCACGACAAAAAATATGCGCGTCATCTTGTGTAAATTGACGCAGGCGCATGAGACCGTGGAGCGCGCCATGCGCTTCGTTCCTGTGGCAACATCCAAATTCCGCCATGCGAATAGGTAGGTCTTTATAAGATTTAATCCCTTGTTTAAAAATTTGCACGTGCGCAGGGCAATTCATTGGTTTTAACGCCAACCAATCAACATCCTTTTCCATTTCAACGGGGGCGTCGTCTGTGCCTTCCTGAATGCAATCGGGCACAACAAACATATCCTCGCGGTATTTTTGCCAATGTCCTGATGTTTTCCAAAATTTGGAATGCATTAATTGTGGTGTTTTGACTTCCTTATAGTCCGCGTCCGTGATGCGACGGCGTACATATTGTTCCAATTGATTTAAAATCGTAAATCCTTTTGGATGCCAGAAGACGGAGCCTTGCGCTTCCTCTTGCATATGGAATAATTCCATTTCACGGCCTAATTTACGGTGGTCGCGTTTTTCGGCTTCTTCTAAACGGTGTAAATATGCGTCGAGGTCTTTTTGATTATGCCATGCCGTACCGTAAATACGGGTCAACATGGCATTGTTGGAATCGCCACGCCAATATGCGCCCGCAACCTTCATCAATTTAAAGGCCGTTCCAATATGTTTTGTTGTGGGCATGTGAGGGCCACGGCATAGGTCCAGCCAATCACCTTGTTTATAAATCGTGATTGTTTGGTCTTCGGATAAATCGGATATTAATTCGGCTTTATAATCTTCGCCGTTGTCTTTGAAAAATTGTATCGCGACATCTCTGTCCCATACTTCGCGTTCAAACGGCGCGCCACGTTGGATGATTTCTGCCATTTTCTTTTCGATTTTTGGTAAATCTTCGGTGGTGAAGGGCGCGGGGCGGGCGAAGTCATAGAAAAATCCATCTTCGATATTGGGGCCAATCGTGACCTGAGTATCAGGGAATAATTCTTGTACTGCCTCGGCCAACACATGCGCACAGTCATGGCGGATAAATTCCAATGATTGTTCATCATCGCGTTTTATCAAACTGATGGATGCATCCGCATCAATCGGGCGCGATAAATCCCAATTTTCACCATCAACTTGTATCATGGCACAAGCCTTGGCTAGTGATTTTGAAATGCTTTCGGCAATTTGCATGCCTGTCGTTCCCGTTTCATATTCGCGCGTCGCGCCGTCGGGCAATGTAATTGTAATCATGTTATTATTTGTCTGTAATTGTTCCATAGATTGTTTTTACCATGAAACAATAATATGTCACGAGGGGAAATATAAAATATCTGATTTTATTAATCAAACTAATTGGTTGCGGGGGCTCGTAGCACCCTTGACCAACCGAGCAGCGGTATAGGCAAGGTTAAGTTGGTTGCGGGAGGGTGCAACCATCTAGGCCTTACTGATAAGGAGATCACAGAAGCGGCTAAGGAATATGTTAGCTCCGCTCCGCTTCTCAAACCATCGAACAAGGGGAAGGTGTGGTTCGATGAACCTGGCCCGCAAAACAATATTCATAATTTATTAACTAAATTACGTATATTCTATCCCTAACGATTAAAAAAACGCGTTAGGGATAGGCGAGGGAAATTCAATGGATATTAATTCTGTTTCAAATGTTATTAAAGAGGCTCTTGGTGACGTAAATGGGGATATTAATGCTCTTTTAAACAAGCTTGGGTTAGAAAACGAGACATTCTCAAGTGAGTCTGAGATGTTGCAAAAGATTGAAGCCAAATTATCGGAAAGGTCTGGCGATCAGAGTCTTGCGGAAACAAATGCAGTACAATCTCAATCTCATTTGAATAGTCATACTAAGCATGCATCGTCCCCAAAAATTGACAAACTTAATGCCAGACTAGAAAACGTTGATGCGCGATTAGAGAGTTCTTTAAATAGGGCAGACAATTTTGACCAAAAAATTGAAGAAATGCAATTGGCTCTAGTTGAGGCTTTAGAAGAAGGAAGAGAATATAAGATACAAAGAGTACAAACTAGGATTTCTAAATTAGAAGACGATTTAGCAGAAACGAGGAATCGAATAGAGGAAATAGAAGCGCGAAAAGCAGAGCTCCTCAAACAACTTGAAGACCTTGAGAAAGAGTTGGTTCAAGAAGAGTTAGACGATCCTGTTGTTAATATCGCTCCAGTAGCTTCTGATGACAGTGCATCATTAGACGAAGATGGCAGTGTGGTTATTAATTTATTGGGTAATGACCGTGATGCGGATGGTGATACCTTGACGATTGCATCATTGGGTTCAGTTGCCAATGGAACATTGGTGAATAATGGTGATGGCACGGTGACTTATACACCGAATGCTAACTTTAATGGATCAGAAACATTGACCTACAGCGTCTCTGATGGGCAAGGTGGAACATCAAGTGCGTCTGTTGCAATTACAGTGGCATCTGTAAATGATGCACCAACAGCGTTAGCGTTTGTTGGCAGCACGACAGTCTCAGAAGATTTATCTGTTGGTTCTGTTCTTGGAACGGTTTCTGCCTCTGATGTCGATGGCGATAGCTTAAGTTTTACTTTGGAAGGCGTGAGTGCTGATAAATTTGAAATTATCGGTAATGAAGTTCGATTAAAGAATAGCGTTGATTTTGAAACAGACACTTCACATGATTTACAACTTGTTGTGAGTGATGGTAATGGTGGATCAATCAGCCAGCCTTTAAAGATTAACGTGACGGATGTAGTTGAAAGTGGCGACCCAAAAAATAACACACCTAATGCTAACGATGACAATTCATCATTGGATGAGGATGGTTCAGTTGTGG
>CAYGLI010000083.1:0-3023 GCA_964350795.1 uncultured Micavibrio sp. | reverse complement strand
ACACCTAATGCTAACGATGACAATTCATCATTGGATGAGGATGGTTCAGTTGTGGTGAATCTATTGGGTAATGACAGCGATCCGGATGGAGACGCAATTATACTATCCTCTATTGGTGCAGCTGAACATGGAACTATCTTTGATAATGGTGATGGGACAGTGACGTATACAGCTAAAGACGATTTTTTTGGATTTGATGTTTTTGAATATACGATTTCGGACAAGTACGGCAGAACTTCAAACGCAAAAGTTACTATGGAAATAAAGCCAATTAATGACGCACCCGTAATTTTGGGATCCTCCTATGAATTTGAAGTTCTGGAGTTTACAGAAAGGCTAAACTTTATTGGAAAAGTAAGCGCCTATGATAAAGAAAAAGAAGGGTTGACATATGTTATTGAGTCTGGGAATCCTCAAACTGACGCAGGCTATATATTTGGTATAAACCAAGACGGCGTTATTATAACTAATAAGGCTGCTCCCACATTACTTGAGCATGAAATTAAACCATACCATGATCTTGTTATCGCAATTTCTGATGGAGAGCTTACCAGTAGAGTTAATGTTCGAGTTAATGTTGTAAATGTTTCAACGGATATTGATAACAACGCGCCAATTGCTGTTAAGGACAGGTACACAATTGACGAGGATTCAGGGCCACATGTATTTAATATCTTAGAAAATGATAGCGACCCTGATGGGGATAGCTTTAGAATTATGCAAATACAAGGTGATAGTGTTGACTTAGGTAATGCAATTGTCAATCCAAACGGAACTATTACTTATACACCCAATGAAAATGCAATAGGAGAAGAGAGATTTAACTATATAATATTAGATGAGTATGGAAATAGTAGCCAAAATGTTATTATTATAAACATTAATTCCGTTAATGATATTCCAGAAGTTGAAAATGAACGAGTGACCCTATTTAAACTAAAGCCTATAACTATAGGGGCATTAACTTTAGCGAGTGATGCGGATGGTGACGATTTACAAATTACAAATATTAGCGATCCTAAGCACGGCGTCGTTGTGGAAAATGCAGATGGTACTTTAACTTATACGCCAAACACAGATTTTGACAAGACTGATAGTTTTACATACTCAATTTCGGATGGAAATGGTGGCGTTGTTGAGGCTACGGCAGAGTTTGAAATGGTTGACACTGTATTAGCACGTGATGACTTTTTTATCGTCAATAGTGCCCGTGTTGCAACATTAAATGTTGGTGGGAATGATCAATTTGATCCGGAACTTCATTCTATTCGTTTAACAAGTATGATGGAAGAGGGGAATTTGACTGTTAATCCAGATGGAACTATAGCTTTAGTTTTAAAAAATCCTGAGTTTTCTGGTCCTATTTCATTCAATTACGAAATCGAAAACCAATATGGTAATATATCTGAGGCTACTGTGAGTCTTGAAGTGCAGCCGGCTGTTCATAAGTCTGGTTGGGGATATGGTGAACATTATATGCTTCAAACTGATGCGGATGGTAATGTCATTATCGAATCAGGAGAAAATCACCGAAAATTCTTTATAACAGAAGGTGAACATGGTTTTTCACGACAAGATATTGCAGACAAAGAAGGGATTGATGTTAGTGAAGTAACAGCAAGATGGTTGAGTGAAAACAACCCCGAATATGGTTCAACCGAAGATTTGGCTTTGAACACAGATATCGGAATGGAATTTTGGCTTAGGATGACAAATGATGATCTTCCTCGTTCTGATTGGCTAATTTTTGAAAAAGGCTATGAGTATCACTCCGATGATGTCGGCAATATGTTTAATCGCGTAGTGATCGGAGAATCGGCACTAAATCCCATTCATATAACATCTTATGGGGACGGTGATATCCCTAAAGTTGGAGGTAACATTAAATTCATTGATTCTAATCAAAACATTGTTTTCACAAACTTAGAAATTACAAGTCAGATTAGATTTCTTAGTTCCTCCGAATCATTGTTGGAGAAGAATTTTATGTTAGATAATGTCCATCTAGATACGGAGTTAAATTTACAAAATGTTGATAAAGTGACTTTAAGAAACATGTCAGTGACTGATGTACATCATGAGATTCCTAAGGGTGACGTAAGCGATGGGACTTGGGGGGCATTTGATAACCGAAAGAGTGGTATTTTTGTAAAAAACTCTGATGGCATTTTAATGGAAAACACATATTTCGATCATAATGGTTGGGAGGCCGGATATTCGTATGATATGTCTACGGATAATGGGCATCCCCCAAGCCTTTACAGCCATAATATATATTTACAATATGATACAACAGACGTCACTTATAGAAATAATATTTCAACACGAAGTGCATCTTTTGGGGCGCAATTTCGTGGAGGAGCTTATTTAGAAGATAATGTATTTTTTGACAATAACATTGGCTTTAATGTTCTTGGAGGTGATTATAAAGATTATGGCAATGTAGGGAATTATTCATTAGTTAACGGAAATATAGTCACATCTGCTGCTTACAGAGATGTAGCCTCTAGTCCAGGGGCTTTAGCTTGGGCAGCTGAAGATAGGGCGTTATTAACAACACATATCAATAACATCATTGCGCATGCGGCAAACCCAAATGATGCACAAGAAATAATAGATAAATATATTACTGGGGGACCATTAAATACTGAAGATAGAGCCTATTACAATAATAATATTGTCTATAATTGGTATGGTCAAAAACTTATTGAGATTCATGGACAGGAAGGTGCTGCAGATCTCTTTGATAAAAATGTGGACGGACTAGATAAAGCCATGCTTAATAAAACGACAATAGAGCTTTATGCAGCAGAACTTATGGGTAAGGAGGATGCTACAGTTGATGATTTGGCCGATTTCTTACGTGATAACAACAGTAGTAACCTAGACGGATATACGGATGCTGAAATGATTGTTCGTTATTTCCAAGAGGGTTTTGGAATTACGCCAAGCTTGCCTATATTTGAAAATAATACAATGCGTTTTGTTCCAAATGAACTTGGTGAGGGAACCCGTTGGGATAA
>CAYGLI010000082.1:0-6843 GCA_964350795.1 uncultured Micavibrio sp. | reverse complement strand
AAAACTTTGCGTGACTTTGCGTGACTTTGCGTTTAAAAAATCACTATGACACAAAAAATAAAATTTCGTTTTGCCCCCTCTCCAACTGGTAAAGTCCATATTGGGAATATCCGTACCGCCATTATCACATGGGTTGCCGCGCGCGCCATGGGTGGGGAATTCATGTTGCGTATTGATGATACGGATTCTGAACGGTCAAAGGATGAATACACTGACCTTCTCAAAACCGACCTCACATGGCTTGGTCTTGATTGGGACGATTACGCCCACCAACGTGACCGTTGGGACAGATACAATGAATTGATTCAAAAATTAAAGGATGAAGGGCGTTTATACCCCTGTTATGAAACATCCGAACAATTGGATTTAAAACGTAAAGCGCAATTGAACGCAGGAAAACCACCAATTTATGATCGTTCCGCGCTTGACCTAAGCGACGAACAAAAGGCCACATTCGAGGCCAAGGGAATCCAGCCCCATTGGCGGTTTAAGATGAACCCAACAGCCATTGAATGGAATGATTTGGTTCGTGGCGAGGTGAAGTTTGATGGTGCGCTTGTATCTGACCCTGTACTTATTCGCGAAGATGGTCGACCGCTTTATCATTTATGTTCTGTCATTGATGATATTGATTTTGGAATATCACACATCACACGTGGCGAGGACCATGTGTCCAACACCGCGATGCATGTGCAAATGTTTGAGGCCTTGGGCGCAAAACCGCCACAAATGGCGCACTTGCCACTAATTGCCGATATGGAAGGTGGAAAACTGTCAAAGCGTCTTGGGTCACTCGCTGTTGAATCATTACGCGAAGACGAAGGAATAGAGCCAATGGCCATTATATCCTTGTTGGCGCGTCTTGGAACATCTGATCCGATTGAGGCATGCAAGACAATGCAACCCATCATCGATGGGTTTGATTTTGCAAAATTTGGACGTGGAACACCAAAAATGGATGTGTCCGAAATTGAACGATTAAACGCACGTATCGTTCATCAATATACTTATGACGATATCAAAGACCGCCCAGAGTTAAACGGTATTGATGAAAATTTTTGGATGAATGTCCGTGCCAACCTAAACAAGGTTTCCGACGTCACCGATTGGGCGCACGTCACCAATGATAAAATCACAACATCCGTTGCGGACGAGGACAAAGACTATATCAAATTAGCCGCAGAAACATTACCCGAAGGTGACATTAATGATGACACTTGGGGCACATGGACAAGCGTTTTAAAGGAAAAATCAGACCGCAAGGGACGCACATTATTTATGCCCCTCCGCCAAGCCCTCACAGGAATGGATCATGGTCCTGAAATGGATAAAATGTTAAAATTATTGGGACGCGACCGTGCATTACGTCGCTTAGAGAAAGCCGCCGCCTAATGAGTGAAGCCATTTTATTCAGCTATAAATTAGACGGTAAGGGGAATGGCACACGTATCGACGGTGATGATATTGCAAAGATAATAAAATCTAAAACTCTTGGCTGGGCACATATGAATGCGACACATAAGAGTGCGCGAAAATGGCTCAAGGATAATGTTCCATATTTAGATGAGGGTATTTTGGATTCTCTTTTGGCGGACGAAACACGCCCACGCATTACCGAAATCGGAAACGGCTTGTTGATTATCTTACGTGGAATGAACCTCAACGAAAACGCCGTGCCCGAGGATATGATTTCCATTCGTATGTGGATTGACCCTGAACGCATTATTACAACACAACGCCGTGACCTTAAGGCCGTGAGTGATATTCGCACGGCCTTAGAAGACGGCAATGGTCCTCTCAATTCCGCTGATTTTATATTTGACCTGACAACCGCATTATTCAAACGGATGGAGCCAACATTGTTGGAATTAGACGAACGTACGGATGATGTAGAGGAAGCGATTTTAGACCACCCTGACAAATCCGAAAGGCAAGAAGTCATCGAAATTCGAAAAAAAGCTATTATATTTCGTCGTTACATCGCCCCGCAAAAGGACGCGATGAGCTATCTCCGAAATACAAATCTTAAATGGTTGGATGATAAACACCGTCGTCAATTACAGGAAAATTTAGACCGCGTCACACGCTATGTTGAGGATTTAGATGCTATTCGCGAACGGTCTCAAATTGTGAAAGATGAACTGACCAACGCATTGGCCGATAAAATGAATAAAAACATGTATATGTTGTCCATCATCGCAGGGATATTCCTGCCCCTTGGTTTTTTAACAGGGTTAATGGGTATCAATGTCGGCGGTATGCCGATGGTTGAGGACGCCAACGGTTTTTGGATTATCGCGGGAATCTGCGCCGCCTTCATGGTTGTGACGGGGATTGTATTTAAGTTTTTGAAGTGGGTTTAATGTTGACATATTTTAAGGTATAGTTTAATATAACTTCCATGTCTTTCATTAGTAATTCAAAAGTTTATATGGTTTCTTTTCCTTACACGCCAGAGGATGAAATGATTAAGCTATGCCAAGACTTTAATACACGTACACAACGTGATCAACTAGATCTTGAGGCTAAAGAAATGATTGCTAATACAAGAACTAAGCTACAAAAATATATAAACGAAAAGCCAGCCACCTGTGGCATTGCATATCAAACCGACTGTGATGGGGCGACAAACCCGTGGATTGCGATTCGGGCACTCAGTGAAGACCATTTAATGGAAGCATTAGATCAAACAGGTTTATTTGACAAAATTCTAGAAGTTCACGAACACGGTAAAACACCAATTCGTGAATCCAAGCTAGTGTAAAATCCTACCCATCAAATTTATCAAACCCTGGCCCATTAAACGCCTGATCCGTTGGCATGATTTCGATGTTGTTGACGTTCATTTCAACGGGTTGTGTTGCCACCCACCAGATTGTTTTGGCAATGTGATTGGCATTGAGGGCACGGTGTGTTTTATAGAAATCATCGGCCTTGTCTTGGTCACCCTTGGTGCGAACAACCATAAATTCGGTTTCAACCGCACCTGGTTCAATAGATGTGACCCGCACGTTCTTACCCTTTACATCGGCACGTAATGTTTTTGAAAAATGATTTACAAACGCCTTTGACCCGCAATAAATATTACCACCTGTATAAGAATAATTCCCCGCGATTGACCCTAAATTAATGATATGCCCGATTTTACGATCAATCATCCCTGGTAAAACATGGCGCGTCATATGCGCCAGCCCCTTGATATTCACATCAATCATTTGAAAAATATCTTCGTCCGCGACCTTATCAAACGTATCAGCGGTATTGGCCAAACCTGCGTTATTAACCAACAAATCAATATTTTTGAATTCATCAGGTATTACGTTTAAATCCGCCTTGACCTTATCAAAATCGGTCACATCCTGAACCATGATATGCACATCGGATTTCAATTCGGCCTTGATGGCCTCTAACCTATCGGCACGACGGCCAGTCAAAATCAATTTTGTGGAGGGTGATTGTTCGGAAATTAATTTGGCTAATGCCTGTCCAAAACCCGAAGTTGCCCCTGTGATTAAAACTGTGCGTGGTGTATACATTTTGTCATGTCCTCTAAAGTTATTATTCTCGCTGGTGCCCATATTGACGATTATGGTTGGTTGGGTCAACAAATTAACCAACGCGATACAATCATTTGTGCCGACAGCGGTGCCCGCCATGCCAAGGCATTAGATATCGTACCCGATATGATTGTTGGCGATTTTGATTCTATCGCGCCCGATTTACTCGATTTTTATTCCGATCAATGCGCGGTTATTCATGACGAAGACCAAAACAAAACCGATTTAATGAAGGCATTAGGCGAGACATCACACACCGATATCGTTGAAATATACGGTGCGATCGGACAACGCGCCGACCATGATTTTTCAAACTATTTAATTTTAAAGGAATTGGATAAACCCGATAACATCACCCTAAAATCAAAGGGCGAAACACGCCGTGTCGTCAAATCATCCGTCACATTAAACGGTAACATCGGCGATAAAATTGGTGTCTTTCCATTATCACCCATTAAAAACATGGTGTTTGAAGGTTTGAAATTTCCTTCACATGCCCTTGACCACGCCCATGAATTTGGATGGAATGGCGCATGCAATGAATTAACCCACAAATCCGCCACAATCACGTTTGATGATGGCGTACTATTAATCACTCACAGCAAAAAAGGAGACTAAGACATGCCCCGCATTCAACCAAAACAAGATTCAAATTTACCATTAAACATCCTTAAAACAATGGCGGTATCGCCAACATTTTTGGATGGGTTTAAGGCGTTTAATTCAACCGTCAGCGGTGGGACATTATCCGAAGAATTACGCGAGAAAATTGCCCTCACCGCCGCGGGTGTGAATGATTGTGGATATTGTAAATCCGCCCACACAATGATGGCGAAAAAAGCGGGGATTAGTGATGCAGGAATCGAATACGCCCTCAAAGGCCAATGTGGTGATGAAAAAACCAATTGTGCGCTAACGTTTGTAACCGCCTTGATTGAGAAAAAAGGCAATATCAGCGACGCCGATTTCCAAGCCGTCAAAGATGGCGGATTTTCCGACCAAGAAATCATCGATATTTTCGGTCAAACAATGGTGAACATGGTCACAAATTATTTCAACCACATGGTTGATACGGATATTGATGTTTAAAAGGTTTCAACCACAAAATACACGGAGCACACAAAGGAAACACAGAGAAAAATAATTGTAAAAAGCCTCTGTGTTCTTCTCTGTGACCACTGTGCGCTCTGTGGTAAAAACAATCAAACATGACAAACACAAAATCACCCCACGATATTCTTTCCTCCGTTTTCGGGTATGACACTTTCCGTGGTGAACAGGAAAACATCATTAACGATGTGATTATGGGCAAATCCTGTGGTGTTTTAATGCCTACAGGAAGCGGTAAGTCACTGTGTTACCAAATTCCATCCATTTGCATGGACGGCACGGGAATTATCGTGTCGCCCTTGATTGCGTTAATGAATGACCAAGTTATGGCCTTACGTGATGCAGGGGTGAATGCCGCGGCGATTCATTCAGGGTTGGAATTCAATGATTTACAATCGACCATGAGTGACCTTCGCAATGGTCATCTCGATTTGGTGTATGTCGCGCCCGAACGGTTGGTGAATGATGCATTTTTGGATGTGTTGGATAATATCAAAATCGCGCTATTTGCCATTGACGAGGCCCATTGTATTTCCCAATGGGGGCATGATTTTCGTCCCGATTATCGCCAAGTATCCCTACTCCGCACGCGTTATCCAAATACGCCATGTATCGCGGTGACCGCCACGGCTGACACACCGACCCGCAAGGATATAGTCGATCAACTCAACCTGCCTAAACTCTATGTCGCAGGGTTTGATCGCCCTAACATCACCTATCAGGTGGCAATTAAGGATAATCCACGCGCGCAATTATTAAGTTTCCTCAAAGGTCGCGATAAAGGCGAAAGTGGTATTGTTTATTGCCTATCGCGTAAAAAGGTTGAAGAAACCGCAAGTTGGTTGTCCGATCAAGGCTATAACGCCCTCCCCTATCATGCGCGTTTGGATGTAGATGTTAAAGACCGCAATCAGGATAAATTTATCAAAGAAGATGGCGTGATTATCGTTGCCACCATTGCATTTGGAATGGGCATTAATAAACCCGATGTCCGATTTGTCGCGCACATGGATTTACCCAAAAATATCGAGGCTTATTACCAAGAAACAGGCCGCGCAGGCCGTGATGGATTACCCGCTGTTGCATGGATGGTTTATGGGTTACAGGATTTGGCCTTACAAAACACCATGATCGAAAATTCACCTTCATCCGAAGATCAAAAACGAATTGAGCGTCAAAAGCTGTCCGCGTTTTTAGGATATTGCGAAAGCGCGACATGTCGGCGTCAAGTCCTCCTCAATTATTTCGATGATGATGGCGATGTTTGTAATAATTGTGACATATGCACCAACCCACCCAAAACATTTGACGGGTCAATTGCCGCACAGAAATTATTATCGGCAATTCTCCGTACAGGACAACGATTTGGCGGTGGTCATGTGATTGATGTATTGTTGGGCAAGGCCACGGAAAAAATCACAAATTTTCAACATGACCAATTACCCACATACGGAATCGGCAATGAATACTCAAAAAAAGAATGGCAGGGTTTAACCCGCCAATGCGTTGCCCGTGGCCTCATCCATGTTGATATGGACGCCCACAGCGCATTAAAAATGACGAATGCAGGCGGTGATTTTTTACGTGCAAAGCCTGAATTACAATTAATTGTTGCGCCAAAACCGACCAAAGAATCCTATTCGGCAACACCATCAACAAAATTAAAATTCGAAACCCAAGAACAAGAAGAATTATTTTTGAAATTAAAAGAACTCCGCATGGACATCGCTCGCGAAAATAACATTCCGCCCTATGTCGTGTTCCACGACAAAACCCTCGCCGAAATGGTTGTGACAAAACCATCGAACCTCAATGAAATGGGTAATATTTTGGGTGTTGGACAATCGAAATTAGATAAATATGGTGATTTGTTTTTAAGTGCACTGAATTAAAGCCACGAAATAACGATAAAAATTAGATTGTCATTCCACGACTTGTTCGGGGAATCCATTCCGTTATTTTGATAATACGGCATAGATTCCCTTACAATTTCCTTCGGAAATTCAGGGAATGACAACATAGAGATATGGTTTATTAAAAAAAATAATCCCACGCTTCGCCCTTACGGTCTCCTAGTGGCTGCGCCACGCGTAGCCCGTAAGGGCGAAGCGTGGTAGGCGAGGCCGGACTTGAACCAGCGACCAAGGCGTTATGAGCACCCTGCTCTAACCAACTG
>CAYGLI010000081.1:0-6897 GCA_964350795.1 uncultured Micavibrio sp. | reverse complement strand
TTGTTCGCTGAGGACAGCTTTTATTTCAGATGCTTTTAATTCCATTTTTTCTTTTCCTCTTTTTTAAAGTCTTAGGCCGCTTTGTTTGTTAATTCGCGTTCTAATTTATCCAATTTTGTTTTGATTGATCCGTCAATCAATGTCGATTCGATTTGGATGACCACACCGCCGATTAATGTTTCATCGACATATGTTTGCATTGACACGTCCGCGCCCACGGCCTTTTTAATATCGGCGCCAATTTTCTTTTGGTCGGCTGCGCTTAACTCGCGCGCTGTGGCAATCATCACGGGCACTGTCCCTGATTGTTTCGCCATATATGATTGAGTTTCAAACGCAATCACAGGAAGAATATGCAACCGGCGATTTTCCGCCATAATCATAAGTAAATTCGTGACTGGTTTTGATAATTTTGCCTTTTTGGCTAATTTCTCAATGCCTGCCTTATGCTGTTCAACACTTAACAAAGGTGACTTGATAAAATTTTGAAGGTCGGTTGACGCCGAAATCATCGCCGATAAATCCGCCACATCCTTTGAAACAGATGCCTCATCCGATTTCTTATCCAGGCTTGCGAACAAAGAATTCACATAGCGTTTAGCGATTTTTGTGTTCTGAAGTGATTGGCCCAAGAATTAAATTCCTTAATCATTCGTTATTCTTTGCAACAGGATTTAGCATGCAAAGGCGGTTAATTCAAGGCTAAATGTGCAAATAAAATCACTTTAAAGACCAATAAATGCGCCACGTAAATATCCAACGTCTTGCGCCCACAATATTGCAGGATTTTTTTTGTTAATGGTTCGTTTATTTTGGGGAATGTCATGGGGCGCATTGTGATTAAAACCACCATAGCCAATGCCGTGAACATCACCATCACAACAAATTGTAATTCGTTAAACCCAAAATTCGCGTTTTGAAGAATGCAAAAGGCAATAAAGATAGCAACCATATATCCATAAAAATCCTTGGTGGTAACAAAGGTAACCTCCAAAACATTATCCTTATGCCGAACCATATATCCCGCAATGGCAAATAATAACGCCATCGTGCCATATTCCATGACAAAGGATGTTGGGATGGCAAACAAGGTTAAGATAATGATTGAGAGAACAAACAGATAGCGCGATGATGTAATAAAATTCATCACGGGGTTGATAATTAAACGGAGGAATATAATTGTCGCCAGCGCGCTGAGTGCAAATATTTTTTGAAACAACACGAAATCCGCCACCGCCAAAATCAACGCGCCAATTAATAATCGGTTTGGTAAATCACGGGATGAGGCATACCCCACCATAAAAAACCAAACGGGCATCCCAACGCGACCAATGGCACGAAACCAATCATTTTCCGTGAAAAAATAGAGCCCCAAATGGTCAATCACCATGATAATCACCGCAATTGTCTTGATGATATCCAGATGGGTAATGTCGAGGGGCAGTTTTTTTGTTTCGGTCATATTTTATTATTCACCACAGAGCCACAGAGGTCACGGAGTTTTTTTTGTATCTGTCATTCTGAGGAGTTTAACGACGAAGAATCTTTGTTGCATATAAATGAGATCCTTCACTTCGTTCAGGATGACAAGTTTTATAAAAAACTCTGCGGGTCTATGTCGACACTCAACCTTACCGATGAAGGCACATCGACACGTGCCAACCAATCATCGATTGTTTTTTGCAGATTAATTTTGCGCGAACATTGCACCAATAAACGGCGCCTGTGTTTTCCACGTAACATCGCGAATGCGGGGACGGCGGGGCCCATGACGATAAAGCCGTCCGACCTTGGTGCGGTTTGCGCCAATTTGCGCCCCACGCCCTCAACCGTTTTTTCATTTTTTCCTGAGAGTATAATACCCGCCAACCGCGAATAAGGAGGCATATCCGCGAGTTTCCGCATTTCCAATTCTTGGGATGTAAAGGCATCGCGATCTTGGTCAATTAATGCGCCCATCACGGAATTTTCGGGCATGTATGTTTGCAAATACACTTGGCCTTTGCGTCCCTCTGACAACACCTCGCGCCCTGCGCGTCCCGCGACCTGATGCAATAATTGCCATGTGCGCTCGCCCGCGCGTAAATCGCCGCCTTTCATGCCAATATCGGCGTCAATCACACCGACACAGGTCAAACGCGGAAAATGGTGTCCCTTGGCGGTCATTTGTGTGCCGATGATAATGTCCACCTCACCCGCATGAATCATATCCAATTTATCCTGCAGGGTTGCCCCCTCCTCTGTCGTATCAGATGATAATATCATCACGCGGGCATCAGGGTATTTGGCCTCCACTTCTTCGGCAATGCGTTCCACCCCTGGGCCAATGGGGACAAGCGTATCCACCTCGTTACATGTAGGGCATTTATCAGGCGACCGCCCGCCATAATCGCAATGGTGGCAAAATGTACGTCCTGATTTTTTATGTTCCACTAACCACGCCGTGCATTGCGGGCATTCAAGACGCGCACCGCATGAACGGCAGAGTGTTAATGGCGCATAACCTCGACGGTTGAGGAATAACAGAACTTGTTCTCCACTTTTTGCAACCCCGTCCCCCGAGACGGGGCCTATCGAATTGTCGTTAGATTGTATAGCCCCCGTGTCAAGCACGGGGTTGCGTGTGAGTGTATTTTGGATAGCTTTGTGCAATGTCGGTGAAATAAACTCCCTGCTCTCTGGTTTATCCTCGCGCATATCGATTAAATACATGTCGGGCATGTGGGCGCCGCCGAAACGATCGGTTAATTTAACAATCGAATACTGCCCTTTTTCGACATTATATAATGTCTCAATCGACGGGGTGGCCGTTGCCAATATCACAGGATGTTTCAGGCACGCACCGCGCATCACCGCCATGTCCCGTGCATGATAAATCACATTGTCTTCTTGTTTGTATGATGGGTCGTGTTCTTCATCAACCACAATCAAACCCAAATCCGCGTATGGTAGAAACAGGGATGATCGCGCACCAATCACGGCCTGTGTCACGCCCGATGCCACGCCCTTCCATACGGTCATGCGTTGTTTGGGTGTCATTTGCGAATGCCACAATGCCGCGCGCGTGCCAAATCGTTTTTCAAACCGATCAACAAATCCACCAGTCAACGCAATTTCAGGCATCATAATCAAAACCTGAGACTCAGTTTTTAAACATTCCGCCACGGCCTCAAAATAAACCTCGGTCTTTCCCGCGCCCGTGACACCGTCCAACAATGAACACGAATATCCCTGTCCAATTTTAGCGCGTAAATCATGCGCGGCGATTCCTTGATCTTCGTTCAACACAACCGCCCCACCACCATCGATTGATGTGCATTGAAATTTTAATGGACGTTTTGGTTCTTCCAATAATTTATAAGACGGAATCACCATTTTTAAAATTGACCCTACAGGTGTCATTGTCCATTGCGCAACACGGGTCACATAATCCATCATGTCCGAGGATAATGGCGGCGCGTCATAAATTTCTTCTATTTTCTTGATTTTGTTTAACGGGTAATCGGATTGAACATCCGCCTCCCAAACCACCCCCACAACATCCTGTCGCCCAAATGATATTTTCACATACGTCCCAACGGATAATTCAACATCGCACTTATAAGAATAAGCACGGTCAATTCCTGTCGCGGGAAGGATGTTATAGATGTTCATTATTTTTTTTAGCATTAAAAAGATGAAAACTACAGAGAAAGACAGAGATAAACAGAGAAGAAATAAAAATTACTCTGTATTCCTCTGTTTACCTCTGTAGTAAAAAAACTTTGCGTGACTTTGCGCGACTTTGCGTTTAAAAATTAATAAAATAATTAAAAAGGAAGCCACTCATGAAATTTTTTGCCGATACCGTTGATATTGACGCCATCAAAGACCTTGCCGATTTGGGCATGTTGGACGGTGTCACAACAAATCCATCCATCATCGCGAAATCAGGTGCAAATTTCCTCGAAGTCATTCCCGAAATTTGCAAATTAACCGATGGCCCAGTCTCCGCCGAGGTTGCCTCAACCGATTTTGAAACCATGATGAAAGAGGCCGAAAAATTGGCCGGATTGGCCGATAATATCTGTGTCAAATTACCATTGACCGAGGCGGGTTTAAAAACATGTAAACATCTATCCGCGCAAGACATCATGACAAATGTCACATTGTGTTTTTCCGCTAATCAGGCATTATTAGCCGCCAAGGCGGGGGCGACATTCATTTCCCCATTCGTTGGACGTTTGGATGATATCGGATTAACGGGCATGGATTTGATCGAAGATATCGTCACAATTTACGATAACTACGGATTCGAAACCGAAATTTTGGTCGCATCCATTCGCCACCCTCAACATTTATTAGAGGCCGCACGGTTGGGCGCGGATGTATCGACATTGCCACCATCCGTCATCAAACAATTATTTAAACACCCGTTAACCGATAAAGGCTTAGCCGATTTTGTAAAAGATTGGGAAAGCACGGGGCAATCTATCCTGTAACCGTCATTGCGAGCATAGCGAAGCAATCCAAGAGCCAAGCATGAAGCAACCCGCGATATACATCATGGCAAGCCAAGAAAACGGAACGTTATATACTGGCGTGACATCCAATCTGTCAAAACGTGTTTATGAACATCAAAATTTGGGTAAGGGATTTACGGCACAGCATAATTGTAAAATGCTTGTATACTACGAAATCTTTGAAAATATGTATGATGCCATATCACGCGAGAAGCAAATCAAGGGCGGTTCGCGTGGTAAGAAACTCAAACTGATTAATGAATTCAATCCACGTTGGCGCGATTTGACCATAGATATACATTGATCTTGGATTGCCGCGTCACTTCGTTCCTCGCAATGACGAAAGTAAAAAAACCTTCGCGTCTTTGCGTCTTCCTGTAAAAAATAATTTGACTTATTTAAATTACATGCTTAATAATTATGTAACTTAAATATAAAGGGAGATAAAAAATGCCAATATATATGGAATCAGATAATGGTGGAAACGACTTTCCAGGCGACATTAAAGCACATATTAAGAAAAGTTTTCCCGCCCCCAAAAAAATGACTGGCGATACCCCAAAGCCAGAAATGCAAAAAACAGAATGCAAAGCGGTCGATCCGATGCGCTTAGTTCCTTAGAACTTAAGCCCGCGGGTGCGCATTCTTAAACACATCTAATAACTTCTCATGGTCAACTTCGGCGTATATTTGCGTGCTCGACAAAGACTCATGCCCCAATAAATGTTGAACCTCTCGCAAATTCATGCCTGCGCCAAGCAAATGCGTGGCGAAACTGTGCCTTAGGGCGTGGGGGGTGACCGTGTCGGGTAATCCCAAATCAACGCGTAAATCACGCATGCGTTTTTGCGCCACACCTTGATTTAACCGTTTGCCCTGCACCCCCGCAAATAATGGCGCATCCGCGTCATCGGATAATGGCGCGACATGGCGATAATTTTCCACGCGTTTTCGAACCTCGGGCAGTAATGGCACTTCGCGTTCCTTGCTCCCCTTCCCCATAATCCGCATTTTTAATCCGTCGATTGGCCATGTACCGACATTCAACGCCAATGCCTCGTCAATCCGTAATCCAGACCCATAGAGGAGCGAGAATAGCGCATAATCGCGCAACCCCGCCCAATCGGTGATATTATCCATGGCATTATCAATCATTTTAAATAATATCGTCACATCAATCGGACGCGGAACCTTGGCAGGGCGTTTGGGCGTAGATAGCATCGCGGCGGCAGGATTGTGCATGATGCCATTTTTATCCATGAACGCGAAAAAATTGCGTATTCCCGCAAGCGAGCGCGCCCGTGACGATGCTTTTGTTCCCGCCACGGCCTTGTTGGTCAACCAAGACCGAAAATCCCGAATCGCCGCCTCGGACAAATCATTAATCGATAATTGCCCCCCAATATGACCGTTCATGAATTTGAGAAATTGGTTCAGATCGGTGTTATAGGCACGAAGCGTATGTTTTGATAATTGACGATTTCTAAGATTGGTTTGCCAATCCGTGATCACGGATAAGAGATCAGGAGCGCATGATAGCAGGAGAGTAGGATGATGTGTCATTGGATTTTTGAGATAAAAGAATTTAACATTGATTCAATGCGGGTATATTCTTTTTCCAATTTCAACGAGGTTTCCTCATTGATATACCCCAACCGTTGGCAATAATTGAGCCATACTATGACCTCAGATGCAGACCCAACGGCAATATATAGGTAACGTTTAAATTCTGGCTTTGAGTTACGTTGTTTGGAAAAACCTTCGGCGATATTGGCACAAATTGATTTGCTCGACCGACGAATTTGCGACGTTAATCCATAAATTTCATCTTTGGGAAAGCTCTTGGTTAACAAGTGAATTTCGACAGATGCCTCAAAAGCAATATTATAAACATCAAGCTCCTTAAACGACTTCACACCCATCCTCCTACCCTCCTACTATCCTTCACTCCTACCCTCTTAATTAATCCACATTTTCAAGGCGCGTTCGGTGACGTCGCATAGGAATTTTACCAAATCCGTCCCCATGCCATCCATAAACATTTCGGGGTCTCGGGATCCGAATGCCAATATCGCGGGTGGGATGGCCATGGTTTGGTTAATTTTTAACAATGCCTGTGATTGCACCAACCCTGCGGCCTCGCCAAAGATATCTGTTGATCCCTTAATATTCGATTGCAACCGCGCGTCGTTGCCGTCCATCCATACATTGCATGTGCCTTTTGGGACGACACGCATTGCACGCATGGATGTTTCGGGCAGGCGTTCATCCCCCTCAACAATCAATGTCACCGCATCACAATCCAATGCGGCGGGGACATCGACGGAAATAATTTGTAGGAATTGATCAAATGTTTCGGCCTCTAAAATTTTCAAAACTGCCTCGTGAATACGGG
>CAYGLI010000080.1:0-6926 GCA_964350795.1 uncultured Micavibrio sp. | reverse complement strand
TGTTCCTGATGAACAATTATCATTGGCGATTGGTCGTCGTGGACAAAATGTTCGCCTTGCATCGATCCTAACGCAATTGGATATTGATGTTTTGAACGAGGCGGAAGAAGCCGAACGCCGTGCCGAAGAAACACGTGTTCGCTCCGCCCTATTCATGGAAGCGTTAGACGTTGATGACATGATTGGTAATCTGTTATGTGCCGAAGGATTCCGTAAGGTTGAAGAAATTGCCGAAACACCAGTTGATGAATTTGCCTCAATCGAAGGATTCGACGAAGATGTTGCCGCAGAATTGATTAATCGCGCAAAAACATTCCTTGAAACAAAAGCCAAAGAATTTGATAAACAGAAAAAAGATCTGGGTATCAAGGATGACATCATGGATGTTGATGGCATGACGTCAACAATGGCCCTGCAATTGGCTGAAAAAGGGGTGAAATCACGTGATGATTTGGCCGATCTAGCCGGTGATGAACTGGTTGAAATGTTAGGCGATGAATCCATGAAGGAAAAAGATGCCAATGCCTTGATTATGAAGGCACGCGAACATTGGTTTGCGAATGACCCTAAAGAAGAACAAGAGGCGGTGGCGTAATGTCACCCCTTTTGAAAAATACGGCCACTTCATGTATGGTGGCGATAATGTAACAATACGACAAACACATTGAAAGACGAGTTATAGAGATTATGAGCGACGACAAAAAAGAAGAAGAAACTAAAAAATCAACTCTTAGCCTTGGAAAAGGAACGCTGAGCCTGAAAGGGAAATCAGGTGGTGGTTCAGGTGGTTCAGGCCTTGTACAACAAAGTTTTTCAGGTGGTCGTAGCAAAACCGTTGCCGTAGAGGTTCGCCGTCGCCGTGGTGGTGAACAAACCCCCTTGGTAAACGAAACGGCAAAAGAAACAAATGCGAATGATCCGTTTTCAAATTTAAGCCCAAGCGAGCGTGAAAAACGCATGAAGGCTCTTGAGGCCGCACAAAGTGGATTAGCAAAATCCGCTCTTCCTCCTCGTGTCAAGAAAACACCGAAATATGATGAGCCAGAAGATGTGGCAGTTGAGCAAACATCAGCAATCGATGAACCTGATGCACCTAAGAAAACATTACGTCAGCGTGAGGTAGAAGAATTACAGCGTCGTCAGGTTGAAGAACAATTAAAAGCAGACGAACTGCGCGCTCAACAAGAAACAGAAAACGAGAGACGGCGTAAGGAATTAGGGCACAAAGCCCCTGCCTTTAAAGTCAGAGATGAAGATGATGGTTTATCCGTTCGTGATCGGTTGAAAAAACAAGCCGCAGGCCAGAAAAAATCAAGGTCTATGCCTAATCAATTCTCTGGTGGTAAAATAACCGTAACACAGGCATTGGCTGGTGAATCTGAATTTGAACGTATGCCGTCTCTTGCGTCACAAAAACGCGCGCAAAAACGTATGCAAAAGGAAAGTAATTTTCAAACGCCAACTGAAAAACAAACGCGTGCCGTTATCGTCCCAGAAACTATTACAGTTCAGGAATTGGCAAACCGCATGGCGGAAAAGGCTGGTGATGTTGTAAAGGCACTCATGAAAATGGGGGTTATGGCGACAATGAACCAAGCGATTGATGCAGATACCGCGGAATTAATTGTCGAAGAATTCGGCCATAAGATTCAGCGTGTAACAGAGGCGGATGTTGAATTAAATTTAACAGGAACCGATGATGATCCTAAGGATTTAAAACCGCGTCCTCCTGTTGTAACAATTATGGGGCATGTTGACCATGGTAAAACATCATTGCTTGATGCATTACGTTCTGCGAATGTTGTGTCAGGGGAGGCTGGTGGAATTACCCAACATATTGGCGCCTATCAGGTTGAATTGGATGGCAAGAAAATAACGTTTCTTGATACACCAGGTCACGCGGCATTTACCGAAATGCGTGCACGTGGTGCAAACGTAACAGATATTGTTGTTGTCGTTGTCTCAGCCGCAGATTCAATTATGCCACAGACAATAGAGGCGATTTCGCATTCTAAGGCTGCGGGTGTTCCAATGATTATTGCAGTCAATAAAATTGATTTACCTGAGGCAAACCCACATAAGGTTAAAACTGATTTGCTCCAACACGAGGTCATGGTTGAAGAAATGGGTGGTGATGTTTTATGTGTAGAGGTTTCCGCAAAACAAAAATTGAATTTGGATAAATTACTAGAGGCCATTAACCTTCAGGCGGAATTGATGGATACCATTACCGCCAATCCGGGCCGTAAAGCCGAAGGTCGCGTGGTTGAGGCAAAAATGGAAAAAGGCCGTGGGTCTGTTGCAACGGTATTAATCCAACGCGGAACGTTAAACAAAGGTGACATCTTTGTCTCAGGATCCGAATGGGGTCGTGTTCGTGCAATCTTGGACGATCAAGGTAAGCAAATTAAAAAAGCCATCCCAGGGCAACCTGTCGAAGTACTAGGGTTAAATGGAACACCACTGGCTGGTGATGATTTCGCAGTTGTTGATACGGAGGCAAAGGCTCGTGAAATCGTTGAATACAGAACACGTAAAAAATTAGAGGCAAAATCAACCGCATCTACTGCAGGTGGATTCGAGGCATTATTTGCCAAGGCTAAAGACGCTGGCGTGAAAACTATTTTACCTGTTTTAATAAAATCTGATGTTCAGGGCTCAACTGAGGCGATTATAGGGTCTTTGGCTAAAATATCCGAAGAAAACGAGGAGGTTGAGGTGCAGGTCTTGCATAGTGGCGTTGGTGGTATTACCGAATCCGATGTGACACTGGCATCCGCATCAAACGCTATGATTGTTGGGTTCAACGTCCGCGCGAATGCACAGGCACGTGATTTGGCGCAAAAAAATGGCGTGAACATCAATTATTATTCTATTATTTACAACATCATTGATGATGTAAAAGCGATGTTGTCAGGTATGTTATCGCCAAATATGCGCGAAGAATTGATTGGCTACGCAGAAATCCGCGAAGTGTTTAACATTACCAAGGTTGGTAAGATTGCTGGGTGTATGATTACATCAGGTTTCGTGAAACGTGGCGCCAAGGTGCGTTTGTTACGCGATGATGTCGTTATCCACGAAGGCAAGTTAAAAACATTGAAACGCCACAAAGATGAAGTGAAAGAAGTCAAAGAAGGCACAGAATGCGGTATGGCATTCGAGAAATATGATGACCTTAAACAAGGCGATATGATCGAATGTTTCGATGTTATTGAAGAAGCGCGGAGTGTTGCGTAGGCCTTAATCATGAAACAACCATCACAACGACAACTCCGCGTGGCGGAACAAATTCGTGGGGTTATCTCTGATGCTCTACGTCGAGGACATTTCCGTGAACAGATTTTAATCGATCATGCCGTGGATGTGACCGTTGGTGGTGTTGACGCCGCGCCAGATTTAAAAAGTGCAAAGGTGCATGTCATGACGTTGAATGGTGTTAAATTAGAAGATGTCCTCCCTGCCCTCAACGCCAATCGCCACTATTTCCAAAAGGAAATAAACGCGCAAATGAACATGAAATTCACACCAAAACTTCACTTTATTGAAGATGAATCCTTCGCCGAAGCACAACGGATTCAGCAATTATTGAACGCGATGAAGTAAAAACTTGCATTTATCCCAACCATTCACTATACAGACACCATGAAACCTGCACGGAACAAAGTTAATGGTTGGATTAATCTGGATAAACCTCTGGATATGACATCCACACAGGCCGTTGGAAAAATCAAAAAAATCTTGGGTATGAAAAAGGTTGGTCACGCGGGCACGCTTGACCCCTTGGCCACAGGCATCTTGCCCATCGCCGTTGGTGAGGCCACAAAAACCGTTCAATTCCTCCAAAATCGTGAAAAGGGTTATGAATTTACGGTTACGTGGGGCGAAGCACGTGACACGGGCGATATGGAAGGTGCGGTCATTGCCAGATCCGATGTTAGCCCAACGAAAGAACAAATCGAATCCGCCCTACCCGCCTTTATTGGTGAGATTGACCAAATCCCACCAAAATATTCCGCGATTAAAATTAAGGGCGAACGCGCATATGACCTTGCCCGTGATGGCGTTGAATTTGAAATGCAATCACGCACGGTCACGGTTTATGATTTGAAATTATTATCATGTGATGATCAAACCGCAACATTGTCCATGACATGCGGAAAAGGCACTTATGTGCGCTCTCTCGCTCGTGATTTGGCTGAAAAATTAGGCACTGTTGGCTATGTTTCTACCCTGCGCCGTACATTTGTTGGTGGATTTACCGAAAGTGAATCGATTTCATTTGACAAATTGGCCCAGATTGTGGATAAAGAGGGCGCTCAAGAGGCACTTCTTGGTCTTGGACTTGCGCTGGACGATATCCCGGCTTTGCCCCTGACAATACAAGAGGCCTCACGGTTAAGGAATGGTCAGAAAATTATATTTTCCGCCAAACCTGATTTGGATCGATTAAACGGTCATGGCATTAACCCGCTGACGATTAAAGATGAAATTGTCCTTGCCACGAATGATAATGGGAAACCATTGGGGTTAATGCGTATGAACGGTGTATCAGCCAAACCGGAGCGTTTGTTTAATTTATAAATAGTAAGGAAAACACGATGTCGATTACAGTAGAAAAAAAAGCAGAATTAATTAAGGATAACGCAATCGTTGCAAATGACACTGGTTCACCAGAAGTTCAAATCGCAATTTTGACAGAGCGTATCAAAAACCTAACAACACACATGCAAGAACACAAAAAAGATTTGGGCTCACGCCGCGGATTACTTAAAATGGTATCACAACGCCGTAAATTACTAGATTATTTACGCAAAGGCAGCGAACAACGCTACCAAGATATTATTAAGAAACACGGTATCCGTCGTTAATAAAGATATTGTCATTCTGAGCGTAAGCGAAGAATCTCTGGTTCATCAAAAGAGATCCTTCGTCGTTACACTCCTCAGGATGACAAAACACAAATCAAACCACCTTCGGGTGGTTTTTTATTTGACATTTACAAATAAATCATGTTAATTTATTTTCATAATTTATAGCAATTGGAGAAATAGAATGAAAAAATATGTAATATCCGCTGCAACAGCGTTGACGTTTGCAAGCCCAGCAATAGCCGATGAAAACCGATCGAACGTGATACCGACCTATCCGCCAACATTAGAAGCACAAGGCGAGTATCAGTTTAGCGAAAAACCAAGAGGTATTACTGGTGCAGTATTATTCAGCCTTCCCTTAGTTATGGGGCCATTTGATGAAGAACCAAAAACACCATTATCCTCAGGTTTAAGAGATATGATAAAGGATGAAATGCTCGCCTCTGGATTTAATTCCATTTCTTGCGGTTTAATGCAGATGCCTAATTATTCACATATTAATTATCCAAGCGGAGAATATATGCCTGAAACAATCTTGGTTTGCGTTGACCCTGAAACAGATAGGCTCATTGATTTTAAAAGTCGCCCCGAAATCAGACCAGATAGCTTGGGTTTAGGTACAAAATAAATATTGACAATGACTTAAAAATTATGCTAATTTATTTTCATAATTTAACAATGGGGATAGAAATGAAAAAAACACAAACAATTGCTACATCTGCTGTATTAGCCATGGGACTAGCTACAGGCGCAATGGCGCAGGATAACCCCAACCTCTGTGAGCCTGTTTATGCTGGCGCTATAGATGGAAATCAAGTTACTGCCGATGAGCTGTCAGCATGTGAAGATTCTTTTCATGATCGCGTTAGTTCATATGTTTATAAATTTAGCCAATATAAAGAAACAAAGAGCATGCTTGACTTGGCAGAGTGTGGCCGATTTGGCCCACTAGGTGACCCTAATGCCTTAGTTTCAATCTTTAGAACGCCTCAGGAACAAGCTGCAAAGACAGCAGATGATGGTTGGACATGTTTAAAAGTTGCTGGTGACAATCACGTTCGGCGTTTTAATGCTATGTATATAGATGGACGCGAATATTATCAAACGTTAACTGATGCATATTGTATTATTGCTGCATCAGGAACAAAAAGCGGGCAAGCTCAACGAGTTGAAGTAGATAGCTGTAAAACAGGCCTATTACAGCTCGGGCTTCGCTAGTTATAAAATAAAACCACCTTCGGGTGGTTTTTTTATTGTTCTTTATTCCGTCATTGCGAGGAACGAAGTGACGCGGCAATCCAAGAAGAACGAAGTTTTGAGCCCTTGGATTGCTTCGCTATCACTCGCAATGACGAACACAGAAAAACTTAGTGGACTTTGCGTTCTTCATGATGAAGCCTTCTAAACCTCAAAATATAGCGGTTTTCCCGTCGGGATTTCGGCGGAATTAATTGTTTCTGGCGTGTGTTCGCCTAATATAATTAACATTGCGCGGAGTGTGTTGCCGTGTGCACCGACCAGAACGGTCTTCCCCTGCTCTAACAATGGTTTGATGTTTTGGTCGTAATATGGGCGGACACGGTTTTCAACAACCATTTGTAAGGATTCACCACCCGGAGGCGGAACATCATATGATCTGCGCCAAATATGGACTTGGTCTTTACCGAATTTCTCTGCCGTTTCGGCCTTGTTCAAACCAACCAAATCACCATAATCACGCTCGCGTAAATCTGGTTCTTTAATCATATCCGCGATTAAATCTTCTTGTCCACTTTCGCGCAATGCAATTTCCGTTGTTTCAATCGCGCGTTTTAATGTGGAAGTGAATACAACGTCGAATTTTAGTCCTTTTTCTTTCAATTCGTGTCCCGCATTCACGGCCTCTTGGATGCCTTCTTCGGTTAAATCAACATCTTTAAAACCCGTAAATAAATTTTGTTTATTCCAAACTGATTCGCCATGGCGCATGAGCACTAAATTTGACATGTGTTTTCCTTTTATACTTTGACTTTAAGCTTAAACTATACTAGAAATACAACAAGCTTGAAAGGG
>CAYGLI010000079.1:0-7245 GCA_964350795.1 uncultured Micavibrio sp. | reverse complement strand
CGTCTTTCCATCGATTAAAGGCGATAAACCCTATGAAATTAAAAAACCTTGGCTTTCGGCTATTGATAGGGCGGGGATTAAAGATTTTAGATTTCATGATTTACGGCATAGCGCCGCATCATATTTAGCAATGAATGGCGCATCACTGGCGGAAATTGCAGAGGTTCTGGGGCATAAGACACTGCAAATGGTAAAACGCTATGCTCACCTGTCCGAGGCGCACACCAGCGCCGTTGTATCACGCATGAATGAAAGGATTTTCGGGGATGGCGGCTGAAATCACCATTTTGCCTTATGATGAAAAATATCCTCAAGTCGCTTGTGCTATGTACCTAGCAACTTTGGCTTACCCTGAAAATTTAAAGCGTAGAACTCGATTTGTAAACGCCTGTAGAGCTTGGTGGTTAAAGGGGCAAGGGAATTTTCCAAAAGAAGTTTATAAAAAAGAAATAATAGCGTTTTCTGAACGAAGAAATATTAACAGAGAGATAAATAGAGTTAATAAAATTTTAGTCAACAAGCGGCGTGTGGCCGATTACGTATTATCCTTTTATTTAATGAACTTAGCCATACCTGTTTTGCTAAAAAAACGAAAATACAGTATATCTAGAGCTTTATTAACATTTGGAAAAAATAGCAGTGCGGATGAGGCAGATGTTTTAAAGAACAAATACAAAAGGGTTTGGAAAGATAGCGCACCAGTGATTCATCTAATGACAGCTATGAGAAATTGCATCTGTGATTTCGGAATAAAAGGCAATTATGATATTTATGACCTTCTGCAAAATCCACACTGGGTAAAAAAAGCTACGTTTGAAGCAGAGAGAATGAGAAAATTGTTATGCTCCAATAAGTTAAAGTTACCAAGCGTCATAAATGAAACAAACTCAATTCAAATAATTATCCAAAATAAAAATACGTAACTATTTGACGGTATTTTAAACACGGAATAATTGTAACACTCCCTATCAAGATACAATAAGCATAGTGCTTGTTATGTCTCAACCTGAATTGATAAGGAGAAAAAAACATGGGTTCAGAAAACTACTTAACAGTAAAACAACTTGCCAATAAGTATGAGGCTTTTTCGGAGGCATCATTACGTTATTGGATATTTCATTCCACCTCAAACAATCTTGATAAGGCCATAAGGCGTGTTGGTAAAAAAATACTAATTGCTGAAAACGCCTTTCTTTCATGGATTGAAAACCAAGGGGGTAAAAATGTCTAGATGGTATTCTGGTGACACACAAATCGCATGGGCATGCGCTCAGCTTTTAAAAGGTAAAATTATTAATCACCGTGATGAATTCACCGAGGTTAATGGATGGAGGCTTTCAGCAATCATCCATAATCTAAGGCATCGTTATGGTTGGCTTATTGATACTGAATATGACGGTAAAAAGATAGGCCATTACCAGCTTAGGCGTGGCACGGATATTGATATCTTGGAATTGCCGCCAAGCTATCGAGATTATCTCAATAAAAAACCGAGAGATGAATAAACACCCCTCGGCCTAAAATTCGGATAACCGAACCTGAGAAATTCAAAGTTATCCGTCTTTTCAAAACATTGCAAGAGCCGCGCGCTGGTCACTTCAGGGCATAGGCTTTTGCATCCTAAACACATTGAAATTAACAATAGGAAACAATGAAATGACACAAACATTATTAGAACACGCATTAAAATATGCAGAGCTGGGCTTAAAGATATTTCCTTTAAAACCCAAAAGTAAAATCCCATTGACGCAAAATGGATTTAAAGACGCAACGGATGATATTGAACAAATCAAGAAATGGTGGCGCGATTGCCCCGATGCCAATATCGGTATTCCCACAGGCAAGATAAACGATTTTTTTGTATATGATATTGATGGCGAATATCCCGATGATTTGCCGCCTTTAAATGTGCCTTACACCGTTAAAACAAACAGAGGATTTCACGTTTATTTTAATTACCCTGCAGGCATAACGATTAAATCACGCAATGGATTTAAAGGTCACAAGGTGGATATAAAATCAGACGGCGGTTATATCGTTGCCCCGCCTTCCATACACCCTGAGGGAGGTTGCTATGAATTTCTCAACAATTGATTGCCCCAGTGATTTACTTGATTTTTTTCAAGTTAATCAAGCCGAGCATAAGCAGAACCTCACAAAACCTAACTTTTTGAATTTTGATAAACAATCAAGTTTTATCAATCAGGATGTTCAAGACATGCTGTCTTATCTTAATCCTGATATGCCCTATGATGACTGGTGCAAGGTTGGTATGGCATTGCATGAGGGAGGTTATAATGCCTCTCTATGGGATAGCTGGAGTGCGAGCGGCACAAAATACCTGCATGGTGAATGTTATAAAAAATGGAATAGCTTTAATGGCTCAGGGGTTAGTTTTGGCACTCTTGTTCACATGGCTAAACAATCGGGGTGGCATTGCCACTATGAAACCCTTAATCAGTTGTATAATCCATTGTTAAAACAGCCTATTAAGCCTTTAAAAGATTTTGAATTTGTCGCCGTTGGTGAAATAACGAAAAATCTCAAACCAATATCATGGCTTATCAATGATTATATTGAAGCACACACGCTGTCTTCATTATTTGGTGACCCTGCCTCAGGGAAATCATTCATTGCCATTGATATGGCGTGTTGTGTCGCTATGGGGTGCGATTGGCATTCTAAACCTGTAGAGCAAGGCGCAGTGTTTTATATCGCTGGTGAAGGTCATAACGGCCTTGGTAGGCGTTTTAAGGCTTGGGAGGTTCATAATGATATAGATATATCAAACGCGCCCTTGTACGTGGCACGAAGGCCAGCGCAATTATATGACCGTGACAGTGCCATGAAGGTCATCGAGGCGGTTCAGAAGTTAGCAGAAGACAACAAGGTCACACCTAAATTAATCGTGGTTGATACGCTTGCCCGAAACTTTGGCGGTGCAGATGAAAACAGCACTAAGGATATGAATCAGTTTGTTTATCACGTGGATGAATTAAAGGACACTTGGAAGGCAACCGCGATGATTGTACACCATTCAGGCCATGCCGAGAAAGACCGTGCAAGAGGTTCTATAGCTTTAAAAGGAGCATTAGACCAAGAATTCGCAGTCAAGAAACAATCCGAAACGATTGTGTCATTGGTGAATACAAAAATGAAAGATGGTGAAAAGCCCAAGGATAAAAACTTTGAATTTATCACCATTGACTTACCTAATGAGGGCATCATACCAATAACCAGCGCCGCATTAGTTGAAACGGACAAAACCATTAAAAATAAAAAGGGAGTTAAACTTACGCCCCCCGAAACAAGGGCGCTGGAAATTTTAAAAAATTGTTTGGTTGATAAAGGCCAGAAACGGCAAATTAGAAATGGCATGGCTACTGTAATGTCGGTTGCAATTCGCGAATTTAAGGACGAGTTAAAAATGGCTAATATTTCTGCCTCGGACAAAGAGGACAGTATAAGAAAAGCCATTGAGAGAGCCATAGACGGACTTACAAATAAGGGTATAACTAGCTCTTACGAATATTACATATGGCTTACGGACAAGCAGGACAAATCGGACGGACACTAACCGAGGTTACGGACGGACAAGGACAATAGCCTAAGGGCTTGTCCTGTCTGTCCTGTCTGTTAATGCATAGAGAGGGGGGAGACTTAAAAGTGGAATTGCAACTATTTTATTGACCGACCACCAAATCTTTCTTTTTATCTAACCCCGATTTTGCCTCGCGCGCGCGTAAGGAAAAGGAAGTTGATAACATTTATTATTAAATAATTACATATTTTATAAACAAAAAAACTTGCCATTTATATTAACATAATATATATTCATTCATAACAATTTAATATAAGGTGTTATCATGGCTGTAAAAATAAGAACAACGACTAAACGTCCTATCGAAGATAAAAAAAATGAAAGTCCTGTTTATTCAATCGATAACAGGCGCGGCGTTGGTTTTTTAAGCTATCTTCACAAGCCAAGGCAAATAGTTACCGCGGATGAACTATGGCAAAAATTAATAGATAAAGTAAAGTTTCAGAAAGATTTGGCTGAGATACTTGAGAGAAGTAAAAAAATAGCAAAATCCGCATTTAATTCAGTTTCTCCAAACTACCCTAAGCATAGAATTCGGATTATAGGTGATGATGTAAAAGAATCATACTTTCGAAGTCCCCGCTTTACTTACCGTAGACTTGATACATTTGAACCAGAAATAGAGCAACTTGTATTTAAGGAAGATAATGACTGGTGGGATTCACTAAAGAAATATTTTACCGAAAACACCTTCCCTAAATTAAATTCAGACCTTATTCCGTTGAATATCGATTGGAATTTTTCTTTAAACAAAAAACCTAAAATTGAAAGTGAAGAGGAATTTCACGAAAGAAGCCGTTGGCAATTAAGAAATACTTCCGAAGATTTGCCTGAAGGTTGGAGAGAACTTCAGGAAAGTCTGGAACCCCATCTCGCATGTGAAGATTGTCTCGGGTCATTTTATGAATGGGTTGAGCGCACACCTGATAATGCTCAATATGTTTTAATTGGCGACACTCACCATTACAATAAAGATTTGGCTGAGTGGCGTGATGGAGGTGTATATATACCAGCCCTTCAGAACGCTGGTATTAAACACCTTGTTTTAGAACTTCCATATGAATTAGAGCCTGCTTTAGAGCAATTTTTTGCGGATAGTCAGGCTAGCACGGATTATTTAGCCAATGAATTTTTGAAGTTATGCCCTACTATGGGCAATAAGGTCATTAAGATAGCGGAATTATGTGCCAGTGCCAGAAAAGCTGGTATTGTTGTTCATGCCCTTGATGCACAAATAACTCAAAATTTAGACCAAAAATCTCCACGTTTTTTCTTTGAAAGACTGGCGCATGATTCAAAATTAGCAAGAAAAATTAAAGATAAAGTGGGACATGAAAAAACAGCGATTCTATACGGTAATACTCACTTTGGATATGAAAGCACACTTGTAGACCAACTAGGGGCGAACAATTGCAGAATGATTGATGTTTTCTCATCTTTAAAAGACTTTTATGAGTGTCAAACAAAACATAGAAATGCAAAGTACGTGTCACCATATGCTTATATTATAGAAGAGGCCACAGTAATTGCGACTAGTGGGAACTATCATAGAAGTGTGTCTCCAAATAAAGACGAGGCTAATGCTGGAATACAGATGGGCTTACAAGAGGCGGAAGTGATAAAATTTAGAGAGCGTTTTGATGCAATACACGGGACAGATGGCGCGCCAAATCTTTATGGTGTTACTGGTGAAGATATTCTAAAAGATGTTCTCTGGCATCAAAAAGCTTTAAGAACAGGTTTCACAAAAACACCATAAGCCTATCTGCTCTATAGCTATTTTATATGTTTTTGGATACTTAAATAGCTCTAAATTCATAGGCTTTAATTAACCACAATAGGCAGGAACAAATCAAGAACATATTTCTTTGTATTTAACAGGTTATATGATAACTTCAATTTGGCTAATGATTTCGTATAAAAAGGAAGGTGACATGGGAGGCAGGAATTCAGGCACTTGGTATCGGTGGGATAAGAAAACCAAGATTGATGAATTGCGCCCCTTTAATATCAATGCGCTGGCAAAGGCAGGATATTTAAAAGATGGCCGCTATCTTGGCGGTGGGTGGGAATGGTCACGGAATGGCGAAAAAATCGCCTCTATTGGCTTTACTTCCGATTTAACCGATATAAATAATCCCCATATCAAGTTAAATTACACCATCACAAAACATGATGATGAAAAAGTGCCGATTGAATACAAGGTCAAGCTTACAAAAACATATCCGAATTATGGAGGGGTTCGCTATTGGTTTATTTGCCCTCATACAGGGCGCAGAGTGGCGAAGTTATATATCGGCGCTGGGAGTAACTATTTCACCTCTCGGCATGCCTATGGGCTAAAATACGAGTCACAAAGTGAAAGTTATCATGACAGGGTTTTAAGCAAGAAATGGCGATTGCAAAAAAAGCTTGGTGGGGACAGGTATTATATAAAACCTAAGGGGATGCACCAGACAACATACCAGCGCCTTTTAGATGAATATTGGAAAGCAGAAATGCGTTGTGAAGATGCGCTTTATGAGATGATGAAACGTCATGGGATGATTTAATCCATGGTGCACTGGTGGTGCAATTGGTGTCAAAAAACAGCATTTATTGACCTTAAGTCACAACAAAGAATCCTTGCCAAGTTATTGTTTTCTTTATATTCTGTGTTTGTAGCTTGTTGTTGGTTATTGACCGAAAATGCCTGTCACGCAGGAGGCCGCGGGTTCAAGTCCCGTCACTCGCGCCATTATTATTTCTCCGAATTTATTTATTTTCCCCCTTCACCTGAAATCAAAAGGCCGTTACACTTTGTGTCATGGGTACAACTGAATTTTTATCAGAATATTTTCCAATCCTTGTATTTATCGTGATTGCCGCGGGCATTTCGATTGCAATGATTGCGGGGTCTTGGTTGTCGGGAATTCGCCGCCCAGACCGTGAAAAATTGACCCCCTATGAATGCGGGTTTGATGCATTTGATGATGCGCGTCATAAATTTGATGTGCGATTTTATCTGGTCGCGATTTTATTCATCATCTTTGATTTGGAAATCGCATTTTTATTTCCATGGGCAATAACATTGGGTGAAACAGGTGTATTTGCCTTTTGGTCAATGATGGTGTTTTTGGGTGTGTTAACCATCGGATTTATATATGAATGGAAAAAAGGGGCGTTGGAATGGGAGTAGTAAGAATATTTACAAATGTCATGATGGGGCGCAGTCCATTTTTGACGAAGGAAGCTTTAGATGAACGCATGAAAAGAGCTCAGAAAATTTCTTATGAAGGCGTCGTTAGAAATGTTAAAAAACGTCACGATAGCTATTTTGAACGACCTCCAATTTTAGAAGAAGATTTAAGAAGGACAACCAACCGTAATGTCCCACGATAGAAAAACCACAAACGCACCGTCCGTTAATTTGAAAACAGATATCTCTTTGCCGACCAAGCAAAAGGAGATTATGGACTTGTCCGCGTATAACATCTCACAAGAGGTCAAGGATAAAGGGTTTGTTTTAACATCCGCCGATAAATTATTCGATTGGGCACGTGGCGGGTCAATGTGGCCAATGACATTTGGATTGGCGTGTTGTGCCGTTGAAATGATCCATGCCTACATGCCACGGTATGACCTTGACCGTTTTGGAATTATTC
>CAYGLI010000078.1:0-7501 GCA_964350795.1 uncultured Micavibrio sp. | reverse complement strand
GGTGACCCTTTGTGCGACGGTAATTTTGACGACGTTTTTTCTTGAAAATCACAACTTTTTCATCGCGATATTGCTCTACGATTTTCGCAGTCACTTTTGCACCTGATACCAATGGTGTCCCAACCTTGGCTGTTTTACCGTCATTAATCATCATCACTTCGTCCAAAGTGATTGATTTGCCAGCCTCGGCATCCAATTTTTGGATCGACAATTTGTCACCTTTTGTGACACGGAATTGTTGACCACCTGTTTTAATTACTGCGTACATTTTTATATCCTTATAAACTAATATCGCCGTAATATACGGTTTACACACACCATGTCAAGAAAAATGTCGTATATTTTATGCGATTGAAACCAAATAAATTGAATACAGAGCATAGCATAGCAATAACGTTATTCCTTTCCATCGGTTTAAAACCCATCCCCATCGTGACATGACGACCAGCAATAGCGTGACCGCGCACATGATCCAAATGTCCATGTCGATAATTTGTTGAGGAATATCAATGGGTTTAATCATTGCCGTGATGCCTAAAATCCCAAAAATATTATAAATATTGCTCCCTATTATATTCCCATAGGCAAGATCAGCATGTTTACGCACCGCAGCTATTACTGAAGCGACCATTTCAGGAAGCGATGTTCCAATTGCAACAATTGTTAAGCCAATAATTGTTTCCGAAATCCCGAAATTTTGTGCCAATGTCACAGCGCCATCAACAAGCAGTTTCGCCCCAACCATCGTCGCAATTAAACCGCCGACGAACAATCCACAATCACGCCATAATAGATTTTTGATAACATCCTGTGTTTGTTGTGTCGCATTCAAAAGTGTTTCATTCTCACGACGAAAAGCCAAAGTGATATAGCCGATTAACCCAGCAATAAAGAAAAGGCCGGCAATTTGATTTTATGAACCGAAAAGACAGGCCATTACTAAAACCAAAGATGAAATCCCTAAAAATAGGACATCCTGTCGAAAGCCAACATCTTTTTGAATCATGACCGGTGAAATTGTTGCGGTGACCCCTAAAATCAGCAAAATATTGGCAATGTTGCTTCCAACTACATTTCCAACCGCAATGCCCGGTGCGTCCTTAAACGCAGCGATAAGGGATGTGATGAGTTCTGGTGAGGACGTTCCAAACCCGACGAGGACAATGCCAATCACCATCGGTGAAATATCAAACCTCTCGGCAAGTTTAACCGCACCTTTGACAAGTGTATCTCCGCCAATCAGCAAAAGCGCCAGACCGACAGCAATCATTAAAAATAAAATCATGATGAAAAACCAAAGATTATATGCGGAAAGATTGAAAAAAGATTATCGCATATATATCAAATAGTTATGATGCAAGGCGATTAAGGCGTTTTAATGGCGGAGAGGATGGGATTCGAACCCACGGTACATGTTACCATGTACGACGATTTAGCAAACCGTTGCCTTCAGCCGCTCGGCCACCTCTCCAATTTCGTTAATATAAATAAAGCCGACGCATGTTGCAATCGGCTTTATTCATTTTTTGTTAATATTAATGAGAATTATATTTTTGAAATAAGGGCATCATTCGCTTTTTTCAAAATATCAACTGATTGAGATTTATATTTTGAATTATCTGCCTTAATTATATAGTTTCTTGAGCGATTGGTACCTTGTCCCAATAATAAGCTCCCTACATTTGTCGCCTCTTGAATGGCAACGTTAGCGCCAGACGTGTCATCAACAACTGTTCCGAATTCTTGTCCTGATTCAATAGGTTGCCCAAGAGCAATATTGGCCGTTCCTTTTTTGAATGTTGAACTACCACCGCTAATAAATTTCAATGACCCTTGA
Source organism: uncultured Micavibrio sp. (assembly GCA_964350795.1). Lineage (GTDB taxonomy): Bacteria > Pseudomonadota > Alphaproteobacteria > Micavibrionales > UBA1664 > UBA1664. Next base: position 5,664 of record CAYGLI010000078.1, on the reverse strand, counting down.
GTAACGGCCAAGTTTTGGCCAACTTTAATGGATGCAGATGATATTCCTGAGTGACCGCCAACGGCAGCAAAATCAACCAAATAGGTTACACTTACAACGGCAACACCATTTTTTTCGGCATAGTTTGCTATTTTTATATCGCCGTGTGCGCTCATTGCGCCTGAAATTCCCGTAAGACTTGGAATCATAGACGCCCCACCAGATGTGTTTTCAGGGAGGTCACCATTAAATGTGACACCTGTTGTGCCCAAGGCCGTTGGTTGATAAAACATTGTTTTACCATAGGAGGATAAAAATCCAGAATTATCAGCCAACATAGGGAATGTTTTTGTGGGCATTGATGAATATGAATCAACGGAAGTTAAAGTAGATCGATCAACAATATTATATCCCTTTGATTTCATGTCATTAATAAAGTCATTATAGGCCATATTTGTAATGTCCTGCTTTGTTTTTTCAGAGACTCCCTCAAGCGTCATATTTCCTCTGGCTTTACCGCCAAATGCGCTTTTCATGAATGTTCCTTTGGCCTGATTTGTTTGTTTGGCTGATTCAACAAATCCAACTTTAAATGACCCAATAACAATATTTTGAACCCCTTCAATTGCGCCTGCTCCATCAACGGTTACATCATCAACAGTAGACATCCCAAGTATGCCACCTTTATTTTCACTATGTGACATAACGCCACTACTGCTACTTACACCGCATGCCGATAAAACGCCCACGAGTGGTAATATTAATAGATATTTATTCATTGGATTTCCCTTTCATGTTTAATAATCCGAGAAGCATTTTCGTGGTTAATTTATATTTTGGCAATAGGTGTTATTGCCAAAATATTAGGAGATTATTTAGTAATTTAGGGTATAATAATTAATATGCTTAGTAAAAAAACGGAATTAGTAAGAGGCTTTTCTCTGTTGGAATTACTATTGGTTATCTCGGTTGGTTCGATTTTAATTTTATCAGGAATTATTATTTACCGTAATGTAAGTAGTTCGTTAAATAATAATGAAGCAGCACGTCTGATTTCGATTCTAAAGCAAGAAACTAAGTCAATGTATAAAAATGAACCCGATTATTCAGGTCTCAATGGTTCTATTTTAGTTAGGGCTGGTGCTGTTCCGCCCAAATATGTTTTTGGAAATAATATTAAAACACCTTTTCCTCGTTTTAGAGCAAGGCCAAATATAGAGCCTTTAATGATATTAAATTCAGCTTCGACGGGAGCGTTTTCTATTGGGTTTCCTAATGCTACAGCTTCCTTCTGCTATAAATCAGTTCTTGCGTATGGGACTGATGATTCGAATTTTGTTGAGCTGATGATAAACCAAAATTCTAGTAATGATCCAGATGTTCAATTTGCCAGAAACACATGTTATACAGATCGTCTTAATAATATACAATGGATGTTCTATTAAAATTTCTTTTTTAATAATTTAACTCAAACTTCGTTAGAAAGTTTCATTCGCTTGAAATAATCTTCAATGTTTTTCATCATAATTAATAAATTCATCGATGGAATTTACCAATTATCTATTTAATAAATATGGATTTCACGTTTTCGGCGGTTATCGCACCCCAATTCCATTCGGTTTTGAATGCATCCCATATTTTGGAATTATCTTTTAATCGCCACCAAATAAGCCCTGTATAGGCAAAGGCAACCCACAAAAACCCAAACATCATATGGCCTGAGTTCGTAGCCCAGATGAATGTCGGCAGGGTGAGGCAAAGAATTATAAATTCAGAGACAGTAAAAGCATTTTGCGTGGGCATGCATGTGAGATAAGGTTTCATACATGGACAATCAAATTAAAATTTAATTTAGGTTAATTGGAAAGAAAAAATGAGTGATAAATGCTTGAATAATAAGGCAGCATAAAAAAATAGGCACGTGGACAATAACCTTCAATAATTTTGGATTGCCTTTTTTATATTTAAAGATTGCTGTGATTAAAATAAATAGAGGGGAAAATATCCAAAACAAACACCAAATTGTCCAAGCTTCATTTGGGATTTGAGTGCCATCAGATGAAGTGTATAAAGGGTCTGTCGCACCCGTCACCCACGCAAGAAAAGTGAAAGATACACTGATACTACCAAACATAACGAAAAGGATTGTACCTTGCGCAATAGCCTTGGAAAAAATTGAACAAATCCAAATTATCATCCAAAGAAAGATATGTATTAAATAGCTTAACTTGTAGGATGATAATTTCATTATTAACCCAAATTATCCTTCAAAATCTCTTCAATATTATCATCATAGTCACCATAGGTGTTAATAGGGTTTACAGACCAACCATTCTCTGTTTTTGAAAGTGCCGCAAAGACATACAGGCTATTATTTGCAATATCAGATTTTATAGCGGCAGAGTATGTTTCTTCGTTTGAATAGGCATCATAAATACGTATTTTGGGGTTTGTAATTTCATCCAAATCAAATGCACAATCACTTTTGACGGTAAACAAGAAGTGATGATAATCATTAGGGATGGCATTCATTTTTATCGATATATCCTCGTCATCAAAAGGTCCTATTCCTGTATAATCTTCTCCACTGTGAAAAACGCTGGAATTATCATTATGAAGTTCTGTGTAATCCGGACTGATTTTATGGATCAATTTATGATGTTTATCAAAAATATGACATTCTAAATCAAGGTCAAATTGTTCAAATTCTGTATTACGGTCATCTAAATCATCTTTTGGATTCATATGTTTTTTGTAAAACAGTTTACTTCGAAAGGCATGGATTGTGTTTTCTATACCTCCTAGATAAAGTTGTGCTCCCTCACTATTTTTTACAAATTCAGGCTTGGGAAGTTCAAATTTTTCAAGGGCTCTCATATCCCATGATAAACCAACGATAATACGATTTGTGGGTGAGTCTGGAGATATTTTAAGCGTTATTGATTCTGTCATGATAATTTCCCCTTCAATAATTCATTCACCATTGCGGGATTGGCTTTTCCTCCGCTGGCTTTCATAGTTTGCCCTACAAAGAACCCGAGGAGTTTTTCATTTCCACCTTTATAGGCTTCGACTTGGGATGGATTAGCGGTTAAAACTTCGTCAATCACGGCCTCGATTGCACCTGTGTCGGTGACTTGTTTTAATCCTTTTTCATCGATGATTGTGTCGGCGTCCTTACCGCTTTCCATCATGTCGGCAAACACATCCTTAGCGATTTTACCGTTGATGGTTTTATCCGCGATGCGGGCAACCAGTTGCCCTAGGTTTTCAGCCGTAACGGGGCTATCGTCCAAATCCTTTTCGGCCTTATTCAATGCGCCTAATAATTCGTTGATGACCCAGTTGGCGGATAGCTTGGCATCGCCACCTGTTTTGACGACGATTTCATAGAACGCCGCGCGGTTTTGTTCGGCGATTAACACGGAGGCATCATAGGCATTGAGGCCGAAATCCTGCATAAATCTGTGTTTTTTCTGGTCAGGTAATTCTGGCAATGTCGCCTTAATGCGTTCCATTAATTCATCCGTCAATTCCAATGGTAATAAATCAGGGTCAGGGAAATAACGATAATCATGTGCGTCTTCTTTAGAACGGAGAGAACGCGTTTCCAATTTTACAGGGTCCCATAGACGTGTTTCTTGATCGACTTCGCCACCATCCTCGATGATTTCGATTTGACGGCCTGCCTCAAACATAATCGCCTGTGTCATTGCCTTGATGGAATTGACGTTTTTAATTTCGGCGCGTGTTCCAAATTTTTCGCCTGGTTTCCGCATGGAAATATTAACGTCGGCGCGCATGGATCCTTCGTCCATGTTTCCGTCACATGTACCAAGGTAACGGAGGATCATACGGATTTTATTCACGTAGGCGGCTGCTTCTTCTGGGCTACGGATATCAGGTTCGGACACGATTTCCATGAGGGCAGAGCCCGAACGGTTCAAATCCACATATGATTTTTGAGGATGCATATCATGCACGGATTTCCCCGCATCCTGTTCCAAATGCAGGCGGGTAATGCCAATGACTTTTGTTGACCCATCGGGTAAATCAACCTCGATTTTCCCCTCGCCAACAATCGGTTGGTCGAATTGGGAAATTTGATACCCTTGTGGAAGGTCAGGGTAGAAGTAATTTTTACGGGCAAAAACGGATGTTTTATTGACCTGTGCGTTTAATCCGAATCCCGTTTTAACGGCCTGTTCAACGACATATTCGTTCAACACGGGCAACATGCCCGGCATCGCGGCATCAACCAAGGACACATGCGTGTTTGGCGCGGCACCAAATTCAATTGATGCGCCCGAAAATAATTTTGAATTGGCCGTGACCTGAGCATGAACCTCAAGCCCAATCACCATTTCCCATTCACCCGTTTCACCTTTAATCAATTGTGCCATGTGCTGTTGCTCCTCTATTCAATTCTGTGTTTCTGACGTTTTCACGCCAGATCATATAAATGCCACCAGATACGATAATCCCTGCGCCAATCGCTGTCCATAAATCGATTGATGTTTCGAAAAAGATATATCCAAACAAAACACCCCATAATAATTGTACGTAATGGAATGGTGCAACCAAGGCGGTTTCGGTTTGGCTAAACGCCCGTGTAACCGCGAACGTTCCACCAATGTGAAAAAAGACAACGGCGATGAAATATGTCAGTTCGGATATGGTTGGAATGCGATCAAATCCACCTTCGACAAGGTTTACGGTTCCAAATACAAGAATAGCAATTAGCGTGTTATAAAAAGCAAAGGCGATAATAGGGTCTTCATTTCCAATTTTGCGAATAATAATAGAGCTACAAGCATAACAGAATGCGGCAAATAACATACCAATAGCGGCCAATTCAATGGGTGCACTTCCTGGGCGAAGGACGATTAAAACACCAATAAAACCGACAATAATGGATGTCCATCTATGCTTACCCACTTTGTCCTTTAATATCAGTGCGGATAAAATGGTTGCAAAAAAGGGCCCTACGAAAATTAGAGTATAGGTCATGGCCAACCCTAATTTTTCAAATCCATTAATGACCATGAAAAATACGCAAACGCTTAACAGCCCGCGCAGAATATGAAGGTGTAGTTTGGTTGTTTTGAATGTTTGTTTCAGGCCACCAATTTCAGGCGCGATAGAGAGATAGCCAATCATCGCCATTAAGGATATCCAAAATGCGGTTTGATAGGCTTCGAACCCACTATCGGCCATGAATTTCATAAAAACATCACCAACGGAAAACAGGCTGAACCCAAAGGCCGCTAACATCATCCCCTTTATTGCGTGTTTAAATTCGGTCATGGGTTTAGGCGGCCTTGCTCACGCCTAAAATTTGTGGTTTTGCGATGAAGTTGGCGGCTTTTTCTATGCCTCTGGCAACATTCAATACCGTTTCTTCGTCCCATGCTTTCCCGATGATTTGTAACCCTAATGGCAAGCCTTTGCTATCTAATCCTGCGGGGACGCTCATACCTGGTAATCCCGCCAATGATGTTGGAACGGTAAAGACGTCGTTCAAGTACATCTTAATCGGATCATCCTCGTTTTCGCCCAATGCAAACGCCGATGATGGCGCGGTTGGGGTGAGTAGGGCGTCGACTTTCTCGAACGCCTTTTCAAAATCCTCGGTGATTAAACGGCGAACCTTTTGCGCCTTGATGTAATAGGCATCGTAATATC
>CAYGLI010000077.1:0-7618 GCA_964350795.1 uncultured Micavibrio sp. | reverse complement strand
TTTGTGTCATAGTGATTTTTTAAACGCAAAGTCACGCAAAGTCACGCAAAGTTTTATCACTTATGGAATAAATTCTGATAAAGATTGAGTGTTAATGTTTTGAAATATACCTTGAATTCCATTTATTGTTATGGTAATTTATTAAAAATACAAAAAAGGATTATAAAATGAAAATACCAATTGGCGTTAAAAGAGCATTTGCACATGTAGCTCATCATTTTGATAACAAGAAAATGAGGCGTTTGGGGAACATAAAACACCTTGCTCATCATGGTGTATGGCTAGAAGAAGTTGTGGGTTCAGGGGATATCTATCATTCACTAACACCAAAGGAAAGCCAGTCAATTATTAAATATGCTAAAACACAGATGGCAGAGGTTAGAACGCGTATGCGCCAGCGAAGAGAGCGTTGGGGTTTTACTGCTTAGGCATTTTGATATTTATTCGTAATTGGCATTCTGCGTTCGCGTCCGAAGCTGTTTTTTGTGATTTTGACACCTGGGGGGGCTTGGCGACGTTTGTATTCGGCGCGGTCTAGCCAGATTCTTATCATATGCACGGTTTTGGCGTCGAACCCTTCGGATATGATTTGCGATGTGGATTTGCGTTTTTCGATCAGGCTTTCCAATATCGCGTCCAGTATGTCGTAATCGGGCAGGGAATCTTCATCCTTTTGATCGGGGCGTAATTCCGCACTTGGCGGGCGAGTGATGATGTTTTCGGGCATCACAAATCCTTGGTCATTGCGCCAACGGGACAACTCAAACACTTCGGTTTTGTAAACATCCTTGAGGACGTTATAACCACCGCACATATCACCGTATAATGTGGCATATCCAACCGCCATTTCGGATTTGTTTCCTGTTGATAAAACCATATGCCCATGGGTGTTGGACATTGCCATAAGCGCCATTCCACGGGCGCGGGATTGGATGTTTTCCAACGCAACGCCGTTCATATCAGGAATCATTTTGTGATATGCATCCATCGCGGGTTGGATGTCCATGATGTCGTATCGACATCCCAAATTTTCGGCCAAGGCCTTGGCGTCATCAAGTGATTCTTGGGACGTATAGGGTGATGGCATCATCACGCAATGCACCTTATCCGCGCCCAATGCATCCACGGCAATAACGGCGGAGAGGGCGGAATCGATACCACCGCTTAGCCCGAGTAAGACACCCGGAAATCCATTCTTTACAACATAGTCATGCAGACCGAGTTTGAGGCATTCATAGACAAGATAATTATTATCTGACGTCCGCGATTTGATCGGTGATCCAGAGTTTTGGAACCCTAGATCCCCGCCTTCGCGGGGAAGACAATTGAGGGTGATGGTGTCTGGAGTAAAAAAATCACATTGTGCAATCAATTCACCACCCGCATCCATCGCAAATGACCCGCCGTCATAGACAATTTCATCTTGTCCGCCGACTTGGTTGACGTAGATGACGGGCAGGGCGGTTTCATGCGCGCGCGCCTTGATGATGCCTTGGCGCTTGGCGTCTTTTCCAATTTCAAATGGTGATCCATTAACGGAAATTAAAATGTCTGCGCCATTGTCTTTGAGGTTTTTTGCCACGGTTGGAAACCAGAAATCTTCGCATGTTGCGATTCCTAACTTATATCCCATATAGTCAACGGACGACTGTAATGCGCCTTGGTCAAATACGCGAACCTCGTCAAAAACACCGTAATTGGGTAATTCATGTTTTGGCAAAATGGATTTGATGTCGCCATCATGGCAAAACAGGGCGCAATTTTGGCGTTCTTTTTGGTCGTTCATCCAAGGCGCGCTAATAACCATTGCAGGGCCACCAGATGTTTTGTCCGCCAAGTCATAGGCCGTTTCTATGCACAGATTGATAAATGAATCGTGAAGGACCAAATCCTCGGGTTGATATCCGCTTAAAATTAATTCCGAAAAAATAATCAGGTCGGTTTTGTCCTTGTGGTCGTTATAAACCGCAAGAATTTTATCCGCATTCCCCTCAACATCCCCAACGGTTGGGTTGATTTGAGCCATCATTATTCGCATTGTTTTTTTATCCATGATGGATAAAAGCATACTCTGTTTAATTTAATTTATGAAATTAATCTTTTTACAACTTAAGGCATATAAATTTTATAAGCACTTGAGCAATTCGCAGAGTTTGCCTTGCCATCAAATAGACCTTTATTAATTGCAAGCGCATTGTCATACGCAAAGGCTGCGTAATCGTTCATTGTTAGAGGTTTTCCGTTGCTTGCTGTTGCAACAACAGTGTTTTTTGCACTGTTTGATAAGTTATGTATACTTGCAGCAGTTTGGATACCAACACAGTAGGCTATTAGTGCTTTTGCTCCAATATTGTCGGTATCAAATCCATTTCTTAATTTTCTGAGGGCATGCAAATAATTGGTTCTGCTTGTATCATTTGTGAATTCTGACCATAAGCCTGCAACTTGAATTAATTTATCATTTTTTGCTATATTTACAGCAAAATCATATGCGGCTTCAATATCTTCAATGTCAGAAATTACGGAAACTTGTGCGTTCGATTGTGCTGGAAAAAAAGCCGTTGCAATCCCGAACGCTAAAACGGAGGATTTTATAAATTGTGGTATCTTCATATTTTTATCCTTTATTTAAAAAACACCTTACTACAATATAAGCATTAAAATCAATGTAAATATGTTAATTTTAAATATAATCTTGTGGTCTATGGTAAAAATACGCATAATAAGGCGATGAAATTTGACTGGACAACCCTGGATTCGTTAACGCAATTACAATGCGATTTTTCATCGGATGTGAAGGCACAGGTTGAACGGTTTAAAACTGTTGATATTCAACCATTCGAAAATAATCTTATATTTTCTCCAAGAATTCCTGAAAGTTGGGGCGCGGATATAACCAATCAATTTCAGGATTGGCGTGATCACCCCCAACATGCGCCATCACTGGTGAGCATATTATCAGGCGCCCTTGATTTTTTTGAAATTGATTCCCATCATCCGCTTGTGCCAATGGCACTTACGGCCTGTATGTTAGGGGATATTGACCATCATAACCCCTATCATAATAATCCGCATTTCCGTGAGGTCTTGTGCATGGTTGTCAAATTATGTGCGGTTCATGATGGTGTAAAACATTCGCCATTATTAAATTTATCCCAAGATAATATTTTAACCCTGCTAACGGCCGCGGCAATTCATGATTTGGGGCATGACGGAAAAACAAATACGATTAATGGTCAATACACCCAATCGCGATTAGAGAGGCAATCCATTGCATTGTTTAAACCATTTGCGACGGCATTAAATATTCCAGATAAAATTAGCCAACAAATTGATTTGCTTGTCCTTTCAACAGATACAAGCCGTGGTCCGAATGCACAAAGCCGTGCAGGGATTTGCCGTGATATTTACATGGCACACAGTCACGATAATATATCGGTTGTGAATGCACCCAATGATTTTAATCCATTATTACAATCACCAGTATTGTCATTGATGAGCATGATGCTTTGCGAGGCCGATGTCGCCATGTCGGCGGGATTAAATTATGAATTTTCTAAAATAATGACAGAGTTGGTGGCACAAGAATCGAAATCGATAGAGCCAACGGCAAAAACGTTACACGGATTTATGGAGTTAATATGCCATGGTGGTTTTTTAACATCTGCGGCACAGACGTTAATGGGTGATAATTTTCAATCAATCTTGCAAGAGGCAAAGTTGGATAAACAAGACGGTGTATCATACGCCGAGCCACAGGCGAAACGCCCGAAAATAAACTGAATCATCCATCTCGTCATGCAATGCCAATCGTTTTGAAAAACGATTATTTAATTTTTCGTCGTTAATGATCTGACCGAATATTTCATAGAGCGATTCGTCAATATCGACGGTTTCACCACGAAGACTTTGATCAAATCGATCGAAATAACTATCCCATTGAATGGTTTTTGGACAGGTCTCGTCAATTTCTTGTAAAACAGGGCTGTCGGCAAATGGCTCGCCATTTTTAATTTTTTCAATTTCATCTGACCACCATTTTAAACGGATCAAACGCATCATCGGGTCTTGAACCTTTTGTGGAATGGCGCGTAGGTCACAATGCAATGACATGATGGATAAAATCGCCCGCCGTTTTGTCCGTGGAACAAAGAAATGGAGCAGGTAGAGATTATAATTCGCATCGCGTACAAAATTTCTACAATAGTCTTGGCTTGAGATTTTATTCATTTGCATTAAGTTATTGTGTGTCACTAAAAATTGAAAGGAAAAAACCATGTCAAAATTTGAAATCCCTGAACTTCCATACGCCTATGATGCACTAGACCCTTATATGAGCGCGGAAACATTGGAATATCACCACGATAAACACCATCAGGCCTATGCCAAAAAAGGGAATGAGCTGATTGCAGGAACAGGTATGGAGAACGCCTCTATCGAAGATATCATGATTGCATCATTCAAAGACCCCAATCAACATGGCTTGTTTAACCAAGTTGGCCAATTTTATAATCACGTCCATTTTTGGAATTGGATGAAACCAAATGGTGGCGGAACATCATTACCGGGTGCATTGGAAAAACAAATACAGGATGATTTGGGTGGATATGCGTCATTCAAGGAACAGTTTCTGGCCAAAGGCGCAGGGCAATTTGGATCTGGTTGGGTTTGGTTGGCCATGGATAATGCCTCAGGCAAGTTAGAGGTTTTAAATTCGCCGAATGGTGAAAATCCAGTTGTATACGGCAAAACACCATTGCTTGGGTGCGATGTATGGGAACATGCGTATTACATTGATTACCGTAACGCACGTCCAAAATATTTAGAGGCGTTTGTTGATAATATGATCAATTGGGACTATGTCGCTGAATTGTATGAGGCTGGGCCATTAAAATTAGCGGCGTAATCATGTGGACTATCATGCGATAGTGTCTTGTATTCTTAAAATGAAATGATAATCTCCTTTGCATTATAACAAAGGAGATTTTTTTATGTTGATATCAATGGCACATGCCGCAGGTGAAGTTGGAGCCGCCGCCCCATCAATGGCGGACGCATTCTGGACAAATATGGGTTTGATTGGGGTGATGTTCGTCCTGTTTTATTTATTGATGATTCGCCCCCAACAAAAACGCCTCAAGGAACAACGCAATATGTTGGATACTTTGAAAAAAGGTGACAAAATTGTAACGGGCGGTGGTCTTTATGGAACGGTTTCTAAAATTGTCTCTGATACAGAGGTGGAAATTGATTTGGGAACAACAAAGGTTGTGGCCATGCGTTACACAATTCAGACACGTATGAGTGATGATGCGGTTATCCCAACCGTAAAGGCAGAACCAAAAAAGGTTGAGCCAAAGCCAAAGAAAAAAGCTGTCGCTAAGAAAACTACGACGACTAAAAAGACATCTAAGAAAAAAGCCTAATACCAATGCTCTCTTACCCACGTTGGAAAATCATTTTTATTGCTTGTGTCGCGCTGTTTGGCGTGATGTTTACAATGCCCAACCTTATAGGGCGTGATGGGCGTGCGTGGGTGGAATCTAATCTGCCATCATGGGTGCCATCCCAATCCGTGAATTTAGGGTTGGATTTGCAAGGTGGGTCTCATATTTTATTGGATATTGGATTTGATGTTGTGTTTGCCGATTATATGGATGGGTTGTCTGATGGCATTCGTCGCGCCCTTCGTGATGAAACAATTCAGGTTACATCACTGTCATCCGATAGAGATAAAATTATTTTGGTTTTAGGGAACGCCGATGATGCCGCCGCCGCGCGTTCGCAAATCAGGCAGACAGACGCTTTAATTGATATCGCAACCGATGGTTCAACAATAACACTTACACGTACCGATTCTCAAAATCGCGATATCGTTAGCAATACAATTGCCCAAACCATTGAAATTGTTCGCCGTCGTGTTGATGAAACGGGAACGAACGAACCCATTATTCAACGCCAAGGCGACCGCCGTGTTTTGGTTCAATTGCCGGGTGTGGATGACCCCGAACGTATTAAAAATTTACTTGGTAAAACCGCTAAACTTGGCTTTCACTTGGTGGATGAACGCGCAACAAGCACAGGGCGTGGTGGTGCGTCTGCGCTGGTTTTACCCATGATGGAAAACCCGGGGCAGGAATTGGGCGTCAAACGTCGTGCCATGATTACGGGTGAAATGTTAACCAATGCCTCAACAGGATTTGACCAAGGGATGCCCGTGGTGAATTTCCGTCTTGATGCGCGTGGCGCAGATAGGTTTTGCCGTGTCTCACGCGATAATGTCGGTAAACCATTTGCCGTTGTGTTGGATGGTGAAATTATTACTGCCCCTGTTTTGCGTGAACCAATTTGTGGCGGTCAGGGACAAATTAGCGGTGGTTTCAGCGTCGAAGAAGCAAATGATTTGTCACTTTTGCTAAGGGCAGGGGCGTTGCCTGCGCCATTAACAATTGTTGAGGAACGCTCAATTGGGCCATCCCTTGGTGCCGATTCGGTAGAGGCAGGAAAAAAAGCCGCGATGGTTGGTTTCGCCTTTGTGATAATATTTATGATTGTTTCTTATGGGACATTTGGAATTTTTACCGTTTTGTCATTAATGATCAATGTTATATTGGTCTTTGGAATATTGTCATCTTTGCAGGCGACATTAACCTTGCCAGGGATTGCAGGGATTGTGTTGACGATCGGTATGGCCGTTGATGCAAATATTTTAATTTTTGAGCGTATTCGAGAGGATTATTTACAAGGCCGATCAATTTTGGGTGCGATCCAATCAGGGTTTGATAATGCGTTTTCAACCATTATTGATGCGAATTTAACGGGTTTGATTGCCGCGATATTACTCTACAGCTTTGGTACAGGCCCTATAAAAGGGTTCGCGGTTACATTGTTAATAGGTATTTTAACGACACTATTCACCGCGATTATGGTCACCAAATTATTGATTATTATTTGGTCTCGACAAACAGGGGCAAAATCCTTGCCATTGGCGCAAAAGGAGGCCGTTTAAATTATGAGAGGCATCAGATTTTTTCCAAATACAATGAATATTGATTTCCTAAAACACCGTGTTTTAGGGGCAATAATCTCATCGGTTATTATTATTGGAACAATTGGCTTGTTGACCACAAAGGGGCTTAATTTCGGAATTGATTTTACGGGTGGTATGATGATTGAGATTCAGGTCGAACCAGCCCCCGATTTATCCTTGATGCGTCAGGATTTAAATGCATTAAATATTGGCACAATTGCAATTCAGGAATTTGGTTCACCAAATGATATTCTTATCCGTGTGCCTGAACAAGCAGGTGGGACAGAAGCACAAAAAGCCGCAGAGACATCCGTTCGTGAAATTTTAACGGATATGGAAGGGCATAATGTTGAATTCCGTCGTGTTGAATTTGTTGGCCCTCAGGTTGGTGAGGAATTAGTGCGTGCGGGCCTGTACGCTGTTATATTTTCAATTCTGGGTATTATGGCCTATGTAACCTTTCGGTTTGAATGGCAATTTGGAACGGCGGCGATTATTGCGTTGCTTCACGATGTGTTTGCCATTCTTGGGTTCTTTGCGCTCACACAAAAACAATTTGATTTGGCTACTGTTGCGGCTATTTTGACG
>CAYGLI010000076.1:0-7685 GCA_964350795.1 uncultured Micavibrio sp. | reverse complement strand
TCAGTCATTTTGGCACGGTTTCTGCAATATCATCCTCATAAGGTATCAAGAAAAGGGTCAGGATAAAAGATGTTAGATAATATTGGATTGATGAAAGGGATTGGCGGTAAGATGAATTATCTTAATCAACGTCAAACCGTTATTTCAACAAATATCGCGAATGCGGATACTCCTGGGTATCAACCGTCTGATTTAAAAGAGGTTGATTTTGAATCCGTAATGAAGGCCGCACGCAACCGTCCATCGATTGGGCAGGCAACAACAAACGCAAATCATATCGGCAATAACCGCCAAGTGGGTGAAGCCGACAGCCGTGAATCCAGAGTTGTTTACGAGGCCGCACCAAGCGACAACGCGGTGGTAATCGAGGAACAATTGTTAAAGGCCAACGCAACACAGGCGGATTATAATTTAATCACGAATTTATATCGTAAAAATATAGGGATGATTAAATTCATCGTGGCGCAATAGGGATAAGGATTAGGAGGATAATATCATGACAAATATTATGGATGCATTACAAATATCATCGGCGGGAATGAAGGTTCAGGGCGATCGTTTGCGTGTGATATCACAAAATATTGCCAATGCCGATACGGCGGCGAATACACCCAATTCAACACCATACCAACGCAAGACAGTCATTTTTAAAAATGAATTGGATCGCGCCACGGGTGTTGAAAAGGTTCAGGTTGATCGCATTGTCGAAGACCAAGGTGAATTTAAATTAAAATACCAACCATCGCACCCTGGTGCGGATGAAAACGGATATATCCGCGTGCCCAATATCAACACATTGATTGAATCAATGGATATGCGCGAGGCACAACGGTCATACGAGGCCAATTTGGGGATGATCCAAATTTCCAAGGGAATGTTGGGAAAAACAATCGATTTGTTAGGGAATTAGTAGGAAAAATAAGGTAGGATAGATTTATGAGTAACGTTATTGGACAACAGGCCGCGGCCCTTTATCAAAATACAGCGAAAATCGCACAGGGCGGTATCACCGCTGGTAACGAAGACAAAGTATCCTTTGGCGCCATGGTCAAGGCCGGTGTTGAAAAAGTTGTTGAAACACAAAAGAAATCAGAACAATTATCCGCCGATGCGGTTGTGGGTAAGGCCAATATTGCCGATGTGGTTCAGGCCGTGACAGAGGCAGAGGTTGTCGTCCAAACCGCCAAGGCCGTCCGTGACCGTGTTATCGCTGCCTATCAAGAAATCATGAGAATGCCGATTTAAACCTTAGGGTTTAGGGCGGTGATTTGTATTAAAAACATTAATTTTTTGTGTGATTAATCCATCCCCGACATGTTCAATCATATCACAGAGTTTTTTAGAAAAATGACGAGATTGAAGTGCGTTTGAGAGGGCTAACTCCATTTTCTCTATCGCTAATTCTTTTTTATTATCATCTAAATATCCATTTGCCGCATGCGCCTGATAATAGGCCATATCATTTAAAATTTTAAAACATTGGGTGTCGCAATTTCCGCGCGCGATATGACCTAATTTTGCCAATAATAAATCTTGAATTTCAATGGCGTCTTCAGGGAATTTTTTATCGAGGAATACTGGTTCTATTCCTTTTTTTCTATAAGCCACAAAATGTTTCTCTATTCTTGATTTTTGTTTGTAAACAGTGCAATAGGCGACGTCTTCCATAAATAATTTATTTATAGTTTGGTTCGCATATTGTGCCTCTTGTTTTAAAAAATCGATTAATTCGTTTGTGATGTCATTATTTTGTTCTGCGTTCAATAATGATAAAAGCTGAACAGCATCCATCAGGATTTTATGTTCCTCTATCTTATTAATCATCAGGCTTTCATTTAAAATTTTGCTGTTATCACGATATTTTTTATCCATTGCATTAATGGCCATATCAAGTGATTTTGGCGTGGCCTTTGATAAGAATTTATCATAGCCATATTGGCTTGCTGCCAGATGATCCAAATCATAATCATCGTGCTTACCTGCCTTCAATTGTATCAAACATCGCTTGGTATAATTATAAACGGCCAATTCGTTAAATGTGTCATAACGATCATCAGTTAATATTGATGATAAAGGCGTTGTAATAAGGGGCGGTTCTGCCTCCTCAATTGGTGGTGCATAAATTTCTTGTTTGTGATCTGGGAAGATTTGGCATGCCATATCCAAAATGCGCTCTGATAAAAATAACAAGGTTTGTTTTTCTTCGCTTGCCAAATCGATGGAATGGTCGAGATGGCTTGATAAAAAAGCGTGTTTATGGCCATTGTTTTTCATGTTTTGAAGTGGGGGCAGGTGGATATAATCTGGATATTCCCCATGTTGGGCAAAGGCGTGATAAAGGGATAGCCGTCTAAGCACTAAACCACATTTAATGTCACAATTTTTTTGACCAATATCCCTAATTTCTTGAGCGCGAGCTTTTATATGGTCGATGGCATCGGTTGGTGTTTTTGGGTCGATAGGAATTTTATGAGGAATATATTTTTTATAAGAATGATATTGTGCATCCAGATAGGGTTCTTCGCCCATGGCCGTACAATAATCGTCATGATTATCAATCAGTTTGCGGAGCAAACGTTCATTCGCATCAAAAATTGTTTTTGAGTGTTCGAAAAACGGTGCAAATATTTCAGGTTTTTTTGTATGGTGTTTCGAGATGTGAAAAATCAATTTAATCGTATCTTGCAGGGCCGTTTGCTCTCTTAATTTAGAGAAAAAATAGGATGTGGCGATTTGGTGGGAATGATGTGTGAAATCCATCTCGGCATTTTCGGCATCGTCATAAGGGTGGAATAATCCATCAACATCATTGAATTCAGGCGTGTCGAATTCTTGTTGTGTAAAAATATCCGTGAGGGTCCGTGCGAATGAATATGTCGCGAATGCGTCTGATGGATTATATTTTTCCCATTGATTGAATTTTTTGTTTATTTTCTCTCCCATATACTATTGTTACGGCGCGATATTCCTTACGTCAATCATAATCTCATGTTGCCCCCAAAAACAATTATCGGCATACTGGGTTTTATGGATGAAGCGGAAATCGTTGGCCTTGCAAGACAGGCCATATGGATGACATTGAAAATTGGCACCCCCATTATGTTGGTTGGATTGGCCGTGGGTCTTGTGATTGCATTGTTTCAGGCATTAACCCAGATGCAGGAAATGACGTTATCATTTGTTCCTAAAATTATTGCAATTTTTGCCGCCATTTACCTGATGTTACCGATGTTTGCGATTTCGATGACGGAATATATGGAGTATTTATCCGATATTATTATTGCCGGAAATTTGAAATAAGGGGGCATTATCATGCAATCCCTTTTGGAAGAATATGTTTTATCACAATTGGTTGTTTATATCCTGACATTCGCGCGTGTGGGCACAACAATCATGATTATGCCAGGAATTGGCGACAGTTTTGTTGCACCCAATATTCGACTGGTCTTTGCCTTGGCCTTTACCGTTGTTGTGTCACCCATCACCGCGGCCTATTTGCCAGAGGTCACGACGAACACAATGTTGCTTAGCCTGATTATGATGGAAATGGTAATCGGATTTTTTATCGGCACGGTGGCGCGTATATTCATGGCGGCGTTGGATGTTGCGGGGATGTTGATATCCTTGAATATGGGGATATCGAACGCCCAGATTTTTAACCCACAATTGGCGGCGCAGGGGTCAATCATTGGGGCGTTTTTATCAATTGCGGGGGTTATGTTGCTCTTTGCGACTGACCTTCACCATATGTTGATTTTTGGAATGATCGACAGCTATAAAACTTTTCCTGCGGGGGCATTGCCATTGGTTGATGGAATGTCGCAAACAATTGTTTTGGCCCTAAGCAAAAGTTTTATGATTGGGTTTTACATGGCCGTTCCCTTTTTGGTGGTGACATTATTCCTTTATATCGCGATGGGTGTTTTGGGGCGTTTAATGCCACAAATTCAGGTGTTTATTTTGGCCATTCCCGTTCAAATTATGTTGGGAATGATGGTTTTAATCACGGTATTTTCAACAATGATGCTGTATTGGCTTAATCATTACGATAACGCGATACAGATGTTTTTCAGCAAAATGTGATAGACTGTAGAGATTATGGCAGGCGAAGAAGACGACTCACAAAAAACCGAAGAACCAACCCATAAAAAGTTGGAGGAATCGCGCAAAAAAGGCGAAGTTCCGCTTAGTAAGGAAATGAATAACTGGGTCATGTTATTGGCGGGGACAATCGTTATTTTGGCCATGGGCGGCCCTATGATGAGCGGATTTACCGAGGTTTTTAAAGATTTAATTGAAAACAGCCATCAACTGCATCTGGGGTTTGGTGGCGTTGGCAATGTTTTGAATGAGGTGTTTACAAAGTCGTTTGGCCTTATGCTTGTACCAATTTTATTTTTAATTGTTGCGGCACTGGCGGGGCCATTCTCTCAAATCGGCCCTCTGTTTGCACCCGAAAGCATCAAGCCATCCTTAAGTAAAATATCATTAGGCGCCGGGTTCAAACGGTTATTTTCGATGCGATCAATCTTTGAATTTCTTAAGGGATTATTGAAAATCTGTATTATCGGATTTATCAGCTTTCTGTTGCTGTCCCCATTTTTTGAAAATGTAGATCATTTTATCGGTCTATCTATCCCCGCGATGATGGCTGAATTCAAGGTGATGTTTTTACGCCTGATGGCGGGGGTGTTGGTTGTTTTGTTCATTTTGGCAATTATCGATGTGTTGTATCAACGCATGGAACATATGAAAAAAATGAAGATGTCGCGTAAGGAAATTAAGGATGAACAACGCCAAACCGATGGTGACCCGATGGTCAAAGGGAAATTACGCCAATTGCGTATGCAAAAGGCACAACAGCGCATGATGCAGGCCGTGCCCGAGGCCACGGTAGTGATTACCAACCCGACCCATTTCGCCATTGCCCTAAAATATAATGGCGAGGATATGGAGGTTCCCGTTTGCATTGCCAAGGGGATGGATGAAATTGCCCTAAGAATACGTGAGGTTGCCAAAGAAAATGATGTAACAATCGTTGAAAATAAACCCTTGGCACGTGCATTATATGATGTTGTCGAAATAGATGACGAAATCCCCGAAGACCACTTTAAGGCCGTCGCCGAGGTGATTTCCTATGTTTATAAATTAAAAGGCGGATTGAATTAATGACGCAATATTATAGCGTTTGGAAATTTAGTTCGTATTTCAATTATAGCTAATGTAGCTCTGGTCTTTGGTGTTAAAATGTTATTGCGGACCTTACTAAAAGGGCAAGTGTAGCTTTCAAGTCTTCTTTCAAGACGTTCACAAAAATCCTGTTGTTCAGGGTCCAATCGTTCGTACCATCTTTTTAAAATGTCAAAAGGAGTTCTAATCATTTGAATTCCTTCGTGATTAGGATGTTTGTGATGTGTTGTGTCAAAGGCGGCATCAAGCAAGTTGATGCAGTCTTGGAAGCTAACTTCATGGTGTTTTTGTGCTTTTATTTCCTGTAGGTTATATTGATTCTCTAACGTGTTAGAAAGGTTAGTAAGCAAATCTATTATTGCTAAGTCTAAATGGTCTTGATTATCGATTTCCATTCCAATTCTATTTAATTTACCCTCAAGAATACTGTAATTGTTAATAGCATCGAAAGCGTGTGAGTTTTTAAAATTACCAGATAAAAACAAATCTTTCATCGTTGCTGTTACGAAAAATGTGTCTTTAATTTTTTTAATATACCTATTCATTTTTATATCCATAATTAAATTTTCATAGTTTGTCAACTGTTTAAGTTTTTGATGAAATTATCAGTATAGGATTTGTTTTGCCCACTCACGCAAATATGGCATTCTGTTTCTCAGGATGTTAGATCAGATTTCATTATTGGCGGGTTTGGGATTGGTGAGTGCAACGGCGCTGGGAAGTTGGTTGTATTTCAAAATATACCGTAAACAATATCGTGACCGTGAAATCTTGAGTGAAATTTTTGAGGGGTCGACATCTGCCCGTTTGGTCACGGATATTCAGGATAAGACGTTATTTTTCAACCCCGCGTTCGAGGATCTGTGTCAGGACGGGGATGCACCATCCCTGAATATCATCCGTATTTTATTTTCTAGGCGGGAGAGTGAGTCAACCAACGACCGTTTGGAATCCCTTATTCAAAATGCCATTCGTGGGCACGAGGATGCGATGGAGGCGGAAACCACTTCGGCTGGTGGTGAAACGCGGTGGTATCGATTATCCGCACAACCTGTTGCGGGGTGGTTAGGCACGGTGCATTGGCGATTGGACGATATTACCGAACGCCGATCGGTTGAGGTTGTGATCCGCGAAGAACGCGAAAAATTGGTTGATTTCACCGATCACGCCCCTGTTGGTTTTTATGCGATGAATGAAAATGGCCAATTCACATTTGTGAATGCCACATTGGCGCGGTGGTTGGGCAGTGACATTGATGGGTTATTAACGGGTGGGACGTTGCATTCCTTTATGGAGCATCCTCCATGCTACGCTAATCCCTATGATATCAAATCAGGTGGCGGTGCGCGGCAAGTTGCCGAGGTTAAAATCAAAGGCCCAGCAGGGCGCATATTCGAGGCATCGGTCAACCAATCCGTCGTGATTGAATCCGAAGGGAAAATCCGTGTGCGCGGTGTTGTGCATGATTTAACGTCAGAACGCGAAATGACACAGGCGTTGAAAGATTCTGAAGATCGCTTTCGCAGATTTTTTGAGGAGGCACCGATTGGTATTGTTTTGTTGGATACAGGCGGGATGATTACCGATTCCAACCAAATGTTATCGACGATGCTGTCATTATCTAATGACGATATTGAAGGGCAAGATTTTACAATATTTGTAAAAGATGAAGACAAAGATAAAACCAAGGCCTTAATCAGTGATGTAAAGCATAAGAAAATTACGTCAGCCCCAGTGGATATTGATTTGGTATCCGAGAAATCAGAGATACCAATTGCGGTAAAAATATATGCAAGTCCGCTTAAGGGGAATAATGTTGCGGTACGTGTATTTGACCGAACCGAACAGAAAATTTTGGAAGAACAAGTCACGCAATCGCAAAAAATGCAGGCGGTGGGGCAACTGGCGGGCGGTGTTGCGCATGATTTTAATAATTTGCTTACTGCAATGATTGGGTTTTGTGACTTACTTTTATTGCGCCATAAGGCTGGTGATCCATCATTTAATGATATTATGCAGATCAAGCAAAATTCAAATCGGGCGGCGAATTTGGTTCGGCAATTATTGGCATTTTCACGCCAACAACAATTAAACCCCAAGGTTTTGGATATCACAGAAACCTTAACCGAATTATCGCATTTAATCCGTCGTTTGATTGGGGTGCAAATTGATTTGGATTTGTTGCATGGAAATAATTTGCATACTATCAAGGTGGATGAGGGGCAATTGGAGCAGGTTTTGATTAATTTGGCCGTCAATGCGCGTGATGCCATGAATGGCAAGGGTGATTTGGAAATTAAAACCGAAAACATGACCCTGACCAAACCAAAGAAAATGATGAATGACACCATGCCTGTTGGCGATTGGGTGGCCATTCATGTGCGCGATACGGGCAGTGGCATCGCGCCCGATACGTTGGAACGCATTTTTGAACCCTTCTTCACAACGAAAAAAATTGGTGAGGGCACGGGACTCGGGCTTGCAACGGTTTACGG
>CAYGLI010000075.1:0-7917 GCA_964350795.1 uncultured Micavibrio sp. | reverse complement strand
ATCCAGAAGGAGGTGATTCATGGTCGCCATGGACTGACCCTGACGCGTTTACAGCTAGTACATCGGTGGCTGTTTCAACCTGGTTCCAGACTACGAAAGAACAGTTTGAACAGGGAACACTAGATGGAACAAGTGCTTCAACCTCTGGTTCGGTTGAAGTGTCAGACCGGATAGGTGAGTATGGCACCGTGACCCTGACTGATAACAATTGGACTACAATTACTACTCAGCGAACATATGCAAACATGGTGGTGGTAGCTTCACCTGAGTATGATGGTAGTGCGTTTGGTAATAACCGCAACGCTCGTGTGTATGACAAAACCAGTAATTCATTCCAAATCAAGGTGGATGATCACACTAATGCTTTTAACGGAACTACTGTAGTTGATTATATGGTGATGGAAGCAGGTACTTGGACAATGGATGATGGTGGAGCAGGTGTGCAGGTAATAGCCGGTACAGCAGAGGATGTTTCTGATGTGCAGGCTCGTCCGTTTGTGAATGATATTGGAACAGTAATTGATTTTTCAGCTACCCCATTCTCGTCTCCGCCAGTTGGAATTCTCACTGTTTCTTCAAATAACGATGCCGATTGGATTGGCACGCATATGGACGGTAATGTGAACACTGACGGTGATGGACTCGGTCCACGAAGTGACGAGATTGAGGAAACTCAAATGCAAATTGCACTCAATGCTAGTTATCAAGGTGTCACTACTCACGGGGATGAAGATGTTGATTACATTGTCATGGATGTTGCTGACGGCACAATTAATGGTGGTGATTTTGAGGCGTTCAATTCTGCTGACGCGGTAGATGATGTACAAAATCAAGGTGGGCACGTCCAAGCATTTCAAACTGGTTTTGGCAGTACGCCACAGGTTACACTTATTCATAACAACGCTGAAGATGGTGGTGATGGTGGTTTTGCTATCAAAGATACGTCCGGCACTAGTAATGCTAGCCAGATATTTTTAAGTATTTTGGAAGGTGGTGTTGGAGCCGATCAGCATACCCAAGAAATTGTTTCCATTGTTGCCTTTGAAGGCAGTTCAGGATTTATCTCTCGACTCGATGGCGGTAATTTGTCAGGTACAATCACAGGTGAAGACATCATATTTACAGACGGAACAGGACCAAAGTTTGATAACTTCTCATGGGTTGATGAAACGCTGCTCTCTAGCAATGTGCTGTACCAGATTGAATATCAGGTTAGTGAAGGAGTATATGTGCTTATTCCCGATGCTGTGATTCCAGGTAATAGCATAGGCACAACAACTAGTCCGATTAATTTAACAAACGTTGATA
This sequence comes from uncultured Micavibrio sp., assembly GCA_964350795.1. Classification (GTDB taxonomy): domain Bacteria; phylum Pseudomonadota; class Alphaproteobacteria; order Micavibrionales; family UBA1664; genus UBA1664. The sequence goes on along the minus strand of CAYGLI010000075.1, from coordinate 6,609 downwards.
TTGACACATATCCGGTCATTCGCACATTTGCTACATTGTCATGTGGCGGGGGTGCGTGTCCACGAATTCTAGATTGGCAAGTTGAGTGGAGTGAGGGTGTAAATATGTCAGGAACTATTGCAGAATATGATCGGCAAACACCGGTTACAAGTGGTACTATCCGAGCGGCAGTCAACGGCAATCCTGTTGCCGGTTCTGGTTCGATTGCGGGCGATGGTACGTGGAGCTTGAACAATGTTACAGCTTTTGCTGGGCAAATTGTTACTGTTTGGGTCGATTCACCTGCGGCTGATGAAGATATGGCAGTAGCTGCCTTTGTGTATGATGGCATCGGAGACATTACTGGCGTTGAGTTGTTTGAGCAACACCTTTCTATGTCAGCTGACGAAACGGGAACTACAACTAATGCGTTATTAGGGCTATACGACAATAGCAACAATCCAGATATTTTTTATGCAGTCGACGGTGCGAATAATCTCAACCTTAATCCAAATGGATCTTCCACAGAAGCAAACTTGTATGTTGGTCCTAATAACGTATTTATCCCAGCTACCACTACACCAGCGAGTGTGTCGGTGAATGACTTTATTAACGACGGAATAGTAGAGCTCGACAGCAACACGTTCCGGGTCGGTGGATCGTGGGAAAATAATGCAAACTTTAGTCCTGATCTCTCGACTGTTATTTTCACCTCGACTTCTTCCGCAACCTCAACCAGCGAAGCTTGGTACAACACGAGTTGGCTCAACCGCATGGAGTTCACCGTCGCTTCTACGTCAGTAGCGAGTGATCTTACAGACTTCCCAATCTATGTTGATCTCTCAGACTTTAGTACAGCGTTCCATTCCAGTGTGGACGTAAACGGAGCTGATATTCGTATCACTCAATCTGATGGAGTGACTGAACGACCCGTGGAGATTGTGTCGATTGACACAGACCTTGAAACTGGTGAAATGTACTTCTCTGGTGACCTCTCCAGTACAGTCGATACAACATTCTATGTGTACTTCAATAATCCGGCTGCCCCACCGTATGCTATTTCTGATCCATATGGAGCAGAGGCAGTATGGGCAAACGGCTATTTGATGGTGTATCACATGAATGAGCTCAATCCAATTGACTCTACAACAAACGATAAAGACGGAACTGCTATTGGTGACACACCAACGTTGACGACTGGATTCATAGGGAACGGTATCGATATTGTAGATAACCCAGGTGCTGATTACATTGATATTGGTGACAACCTCTCGGAGTTAACTGGACTCTCAAGCATGACGGTGTCTGCATGGGTGAATACTGATGATGATGGTACACCTAGTGCTGACGATGACGATTCGTTCTTTACGCGAAATAATCAGCCAGGGACAGCTATTTTGATGTGGGATAACATCTTCGGTGCATCAAATGATGATACGTACACTTTCAATATAGAGAATACTGGTACACCTGGTAACCGCGTAGATGCTGCACCAGACGGTATATCAGTTAGTGATACATGGCAACATGTGGCTGGTGTTATGAATGGTACAAGTCGACTGATTTATGTTGATGGATCATTAGCTAATACAAACACTGGCGGTGTTGGCACGATTGGTGCAAACACTAATGGTGCAACAATTGGGTACTGGGTTGGTTCAGGTAACTTTGACTTCGGTGGAACAATTGATGAATTTAGACTATCTACCACAACCCGTTCAGCCGACTGGTTGGCAGCAGAGCATGACAACCAGTCTGCTGCGTCGAGTTTCTATACGCCAGGTGCAATTATTAACTACACTGATATATCTACCGGATTGCAAACACTGGAAGATGCTGATGGAGTACTTGATTTTTATGACGTTACGTTTGGAGAAACTGCTGGCGAAACTACCTGGGTAGCTCAAGACAGACTTGATGTTGCGCGTGATTTGAGTGTTGATTTTGGAACACTTGAGCGTGGATTACTTGGTGTAAACGTGGCTGGAAATATCACTACTGATGCTAAAGGTTTTTGGATTGGAGGAGGTACCACTACATTCGATGGAGCTGGAGCACGTACTTGGACCGACACGAACGCTATTTCACAAAATATTGGAAAGGTAATTATTGATGGTGCGAGCACGTTTGTAAATGTTGTTGGTGATGTTACAGCCTATGATATTACTATCGGTGCCAATGATACACTTTCTGGCGGTACTGGTAATACCATCTATGTAGCCGGTGATTGGACTAATAACGGAACATTTATTTCAGGCACTAGTGATGTCACATTCGTGAACGATAATCGAACCTACCCAAGTGATATTCCGGGCTCATCTGGCTGGTACAGTGATACTAATTTCCTCAACCGATTGTCTATCGAGATTGACTACACAGAAGTGCCTGACGACCTGACTAATTTCCCAATTTATGTTGATCTTTCAACCCTTGGTAGCGAGTTCTGGTCTGCTATTCAGTCTGACGGCGATGATATCAGAATCACTCGTGCAAATGGACAGACTGAAGTACCGTTTGAATTAGTCTCGATTGACACAGTGAACAAAACTGGTGAGTTGTATTTCTTGGCTAACACAGTCAGCAGTGTGGAAAATACTGTGTTCTACGTTTACTTTAATAATGCAGTTGCTACTACATATGCGAGTGATGCTACCTACGGTGCTGAAGCGGTGTGGGCTAATTATGAGGCCGTGTGGCACTTTAACGACGATCCGACTCAAGTTGGAAATGTGGTGTATGATGCGTCGCCATACAATCGAAATATGATTGTACTCGGTGAAGGGTTAGCGACTACTACCGGCGCATTAGGTGTCGGACTCAACTCAAGTGGAACAGTTGGGTATCTTATTGATGCCGACTTTGCATGGCAAGCAGGAGATAAATTAGTGACATCAGGCTGGTACTACATGGATGCACTTGATAATGAAACGCTATGGGAGTGGGGAACGGGCAACAATCCTAATGATATAGAATTTCGACCTTGGTACAACACATTTAATGGACTACATTATTTTGGGCGCAATGATGCTACTGCGCAGTACACAATTAATCCACGAACGCCTTCGGTCTGGCAACACTTCATTACCAATGGAGCAACCTCAACAAGTGAAAATAATGAGGTATATATAGATGCTGTTGTACGAGATTCCTTCTTGCAAACAACTGCAAATCCATCGCACCTAGACGGTATTCGAGTGGCTGGTAATGCAGGTAGTGGACTGAACGGATTTATCGATGAGTTGCGTATTGCCAGTACGACACGTAGTTCAGGTTGGGTGGAGAGTGAATATACAAACCAAAATACACCAACCACATTCTACGCAACGACTTCAGTTGAAACGTACGTTCCGTCTGTTGTGGTTGATGAGCGTACCCACAACATTACTTCAGGTGGATCAGCCTTCTTTGGTATTACCTTTGATGATGCAACTACCACACCGGCCTTTACTGATCCTTCAGTTGTGGTGAATGGAGACTTTACGATTGCAACAGGAACGGTGACACTACCAACTGGGAAACTAACTGTTGGTGGTTCATTCCTCAACAGTGGTGTATTTATGCACAACAACAGTGAGGTTTCATTTACCGGAAGTGGCGCAGAGGTAATTACACTAGCCGGTACACAGTTCTTAAATGGATTTTATGACGTGACATTCGACGGCTCTGGGTCGTGGTCATTTACTGATGCGAATGCCACTACCAGTAACGACTTCGTTATCAATGAAGGAACAGTAACCTTCCCAAGTGGCACTTTGGCTATTGGCGGTACACTTACCACAGATGGTGGTGCCTTCGATGCTAATGGTGGAACAGTTCGATTTACTTCAATTGAAAGTGAAAATGTTACAACTGATGGTTCATCGTTCAATAATGTGGTATTTGGAAACGGAGCGTTGCCAAACTGGTACGATGCAGCGTGGTCTAATCGCATTAGTCTTGAAATAGCATCTACAACGATAAGCGGTGCAATGACTGATTTCCCAGTTTATGTTGACCTCTCATTACTGGGTGCAGATTTTTGGCAAAAGGTAAACGAAGACGGGTCTGATGTTCGGGTGACAGCTTCTGATGGTAAAACAGAATTACCAATAGATCTGGTGGTGATTGATGTAAGTGCTCAAACCGGGGAGCTACACTTTAAAGCCAGTTCGCTCAGTGACACAGCTGATGGTCAATTCTACGTATATTATGGAAACACATTAGCAACTGGGTATGCTGAAGATGACACATACGGATCTGAAAAAGTATGGACGAACCAGTATCTCGCGGTGTACCACTTTGGCGAAGATACTGCTGGTACTGGCGGTCTTGCGGTCTACAATGACAGCACCAGTAATAATCATGACGGAGACGATTATGTCACCACTACCGGCGATGATGGTTTGTTTGGATTAGGACAGGTTTTTGATAATGCTAATACTGACTATATCCAAATACCAACCTCGACGCTTGACGCACAAACTGATGTCACCACATCGTGGTGGTATAAGACCAATACTGTCATTGATCATGTAGTGTTATCAGCTGCAAATTCAACACAACCAGATGAGTATTTGATTTTCCTGGACAACAGTAACGAAATTGAGCAAGAAACTGAAGGAGATGCTGAATTTGTGACCATAACCAATATTGCTGATGATTCATGGCATGCATTTACTGCAGTGCGTGACGACTCTAATGACCTCTTCAAATATTACGTTGATGGAGCAGAGGATAATGAAGGTCCAGACTTTGAACCGATGGGTGCGATTGATGTGACTGATGGTGCGATAGTAATCGGTCAAGACCAAGACAGTTTACTTGGTGGTTTTGCCACCAATCAAGAGCTTGATGGATCGCTTGATGAAATGCGTATCTCGAGCACTGTGCGCTCAGCGGACTGGATTGCTACTGAGTATGCAAACCAGAATGATCCTGCTTCTTTCTTTGCTACCAGTACTGAGTCAGTGACTGACGGTGCACCAGTGTTTACGCTGAACGAAGCAAATACTGATGCTGACGGTGACGTGTCTGTACAAGGTTCGGTATTGGTGGCTCCTAGCAATACCTTTACAATTGGTGGTTCTGCTACCAACCTCAATGGTTCATATGATGCTAATAATGCGACTACAACCTTCAACAGTACAGCGTTGGGTGAAACAATTGATTTTGGGACAGCTATTTTCTACAACTTGTCATTTAATGGCGTTGGTGGAGGTTGGTCACTATCTACTACTACAGTACTTAATAATGCGTCACTGGTTACTGGAGCAAGTTTTGTCCAAGATCCGTTCACTACTTTGTCAGTAGGTGGACGCTTTAGTAACTCATTTAACTCAGCCTCTACTACCTGGACTGATAGTACGCTGGTGCTCACTGGTGGTGATTATGTGGTGACCGACCGACTCGATTCTGGAGATGTGTACGCAACGGTAGATATTTCAAATGATTCAGATATCACAATTTGGAACTCTAGCATTGCCACCTCAACTATCGGCGATACTTCATCGCTCTACATGCCTGATTTTGCAGGTGTAGATGGAACGTTGCAAATCTTTGGTGATTATGAACGAACCTCAGGTGCTGAATACTGGAGCTACGCAACTGACTTTGATGGCACAGACATTAGTGGTTCGCCGCGCGTTGCTACGGTTGAGTTTGGTAATAATTCACGAATGAATATCAGTTCTGGAGCAACCTTGAACATGGTGGGTAGTCCAACTGCCTCAACTACTGTCAGTTCATTGTTTGGTGTATATGAACTAACGCTCGATGCAGCAGTGCTTAATGCAAATAATTTTGTACTCTCAGGCGCTAATGCTGCAGGACTTAGTCTTATAAACGGAACAGTAGTTACTAATTTAGCTGACGCTGAATTCTTAGTCGAAGGTGGCCGTACCGGCATTACTGTGGATGACACTACGATTAATCTACAGCCTTCAACTGAGTTTACTGGTGTTAACTTTGGATCAACTACCAATACTGCGTTCTACGAACCAGATTGGTCAGAGCAAGTGGTATTAACAGTATTCGCCAGTGCTATCGATGAAGACCTAACTGAATACCCTGTGTATGTTGATCTCTCTACACTCGGTGCAGCATTCTGGTCAGGGGTAAATGCCGATGGTTCAGATATCCGTGTAACACTCGGCGATCGTACAGAAATACCAGTTGATGTAGTTGAAATCAACACCGTTACACAAACTGGTGAAATGCACTTCTTAGCTCCAACATTGTCTTCGTCTGTAGATACTTCGTTTTATATTCACTTTAATAATCCAACCGCCACCGCGTATGCTGCAGATGATGAGTTTGGTGCAAATGCAGTATGGGTAAACTACGAAGCGGTGTATCACTTTAATGAAGATCCTTCCGCAGGAATTACCGACATGACTGGCAATGGCAAAGATCTCGCTCCAGCCGTAGGTACACCTGCCACCACCACTGGTCTCATTGGTACTGCACTTGATACAACTGCGAGTGATGTGATGCTTGGGGATAGCGACTGGACTTGGACAGCTGGTGAAGACTTAATTTCTTCTGGTTTGTATTTCCAAACAGCGGTTGATAACGGTGCGCTGTGGGCGTGGGGTACCACATGTGGGGGTGATAACTGTTTAGCTTTCATGCCATGGTATGACAGTGTAGATC
>CAYGLI010000074.1:0-7993 GCA_964350795.1 uncultured Micavibrio sp. | reverse complement strand
ACAAAAGATTAAACCATAAAAACAAGCGAAATATGCATTACCTAAACCATGAGGGGCAAAGGGGCGCACTATTTCGTTATATTCTTTGCGACTTACTGAACATTGTATTGAAAAACCAGAGTTTTTTATAATTATATCTCGGAAATTAATAACTTTCTTGTCTCTCTCTTTTTCATCCCAACCGTAAAACTGACCTTGCCTATTTTGTGCCTCGGACATCTTAAAATATTCTATAGATGGATATTTATTTAATTCTTCACTCCATTGATCTGAAAATTTCATCCAATTGTCTGCATTATTAACAAAACCCGCCAAAAACATCATTTCTTTATTATCATTAGAAATAGAATCATCGATGTATGCCTGCAACATAACCAAAAGCTTTTCCTTTCGTATAGCGGAATTGTAACCACTAACTAACGATAATATTTGTAAATTATAATCTTTCATTTTTCGACTCTTTTTCTTTTATTAGGAATAAATACAGTTAATTTGGGTACGTAAAGTATAACATCAGGATTTTTTTCCTATATTATTTACAATGAGTCTGTGGGATAATAATCCTAGATAGAATAAGGGATAAAAAATAATGTTTAATCACGATGATATATGGGTTGCAATCGACCGCCTTGCCAATGCCTCGGGCTATTCCACATCAGGCCTGGCCAAGAAAGCGGGCTTGGACCCGACTGCGTTTAATCGCTCTAAACGGATGAGCCCAGAGGGTAAACCGCGTTGGCCGTCCACCGAATCACTTGCAAAAATTTTGGCTGTGACCAACGTCACCATGAATGAATTCACCAGCTATATCCAAATTGAAACATCCAATATTGCCAAATCCGTTAAAAAATCGATCCCCGTGATTGGATGTGCCCAAGCAGGAGCAGAGGGGTTTTTCACTGATGCTGGATACCCGCAAGGCGAGGGATGGGACTATGTTGAATTACCCGGCTTCACCCCAAAGGATGACAGCACTTATGCGCTTGAGGTCAGCGGTGACTCGATGGAACCGCTTTATCGTGATGGCGATATCATTGTCGTATCGCCCGAGGCAGGGATTCGCAAGGGTGACCGCGTGGTTGTAAAAACAACCGATGGTCAGGTTATGGCCAAGGAATTAAAACGCCAAACCACATCAAAGATCGAGCTGAAATCACTCAATAGTGACCATGATGATATCACGTTAGAGCCATCCCAATTGGATTGGATTGCGCGTGTGTTATGGGTCAGCCAGTAATTAAGAAAGAATATCATGTCATTTTCAACACATTATTTCAGTAAACAAACCATCGCGCGCGAAGCATCAAAAATTTTATTAGAGACACAGGCCATCAAGGTCGATGTCGAAAATCCGTTCACATACACATCAGGGCGCGTTGGCCCAACCTATGTTGATTGCCGCAAACTCATCGCATTCCCTCGCGCACGCGGTATGTTGATGGATATGGCCGTGTCCCTTTTAACCCAAGACATTGGTTTCGAATCACTTGATGTGATTGCTGGTGGTGAAACCGCGGGTATTCCTTATGCTGCGTTTTTGTCGGAACGGATGGATTTGCCCATGGCCTATGTCCGTAAAAAACCAAAAGGCCACGGCAAAATGGCACAAATCGAAGGTGATTTAAAAGAAGGGCAGCGCGTTTTATTGGCCGAAGATTTACAAACAGACGGCGGATCAAAAAAGGTTTTTGTGAATGCGTTGCGTGAGGCTGGTGCAATTGTCGACCATGCATTCGTTGTCTTTCATTATGGTGTTTTTGATGCCTCAGAAAAAAATATGGCGGATTTAGGTATTAACCTTCACGCCCTCACAACATGGCCGTTGGTTTTGGAAACCGCGGAATCAATTGGATATTTTGATAAAAAAACATTAAACAGCGTCCGTGAATTTTTGAATGATCCTGTCACTTGGTCTGTTGCCCATGGCGGCGCGGGCGAGGATGATGCTGTTTAGATTATAACGTTAAAATAAATGCCTTGCGAAAAGGGTGTGTTCTCTTTTCTGTTATTACGTTATCATTTTTTGTGATTGATTGTTTTTTCGGCATGCATTTGTTACGCCATAGTTTAACATCTTGTGCTTTACCAATAATCATCCTTGGTAAAATTTGTCTCATGTAATAATCGGCCTCTCCAGCCGTATAGCCTAATTCTTTCAAATCACCGTTCACAATGTGAGGCAAAGAGTGATTTTCACCAGATGATATGGACAAAGTTTTATCAACGTAATTACGTACCCTTGCCTTATCATCCTCATCTAAATCAAACATATCAAAATCACTACCAAATAATTTATCAATCGCTTGATCACAACCATCCCCCCACATAGTCGACATAGATTCAGATGTTTCTTTTAGAGTCTTTCCGCGAACAAATGATTTTAAAACCAGTTCAGAAAATTTATTTTCAAAATCATTAAAAATGTAATCTTTCACATACCAAACTGAATTTAGAAAATCAAAATGTGTTCTACAGTTTCCATCTACAATAGATTGAGTAGTTGCGTGCATAGCCCGAAAAAGTAATTCATCTCTTTTAATTTGTTCCCACGCCTTAAAATATATTGATTGTTGTTTCATTTTTTAATTTATATGACAAAATTAAAAAATTATCAATGAAAAAAGAAAATCTTCGTGTCTTCGTGTCTTCGTGGTAAATTCATTTCATGGATACAAAATTACATTTCATCGCCAGCGAGACCGAAAAGGCACAAGATGCCCTGCATGGGTTGATTAAACATTATGGACAACATGATGTTGAGTCCTGTGATGTGATTGTCCCCCTTGGTGGTGATGGATTTTTGCTTGAATGCCTGCATGACCTTCACCATTACGGCAAGGCATTTTATGGCGTGAATAAGGGCTCAGAGGGGTTTTTATTAAATCAATCTCTATCCGAACGGTTATCCGAACGCATTCCAAAATCACATGCCATTACTCTGCATGCCCTTGATATGATTGCTGAAACACAAGACGGCAAAACGCATAAAGCGATTGCCTTTAACGAGGTTGCCCTGTTTCGTGAAACGCGCCAAACCGCCCATATTCAAATCAAGGTTGATGATGTTGAACGCATTGATATGTTGGTTGCCGATGGTGTGATGGTTGCCACGCCTGCAGGCTCAACGGCCTATAACCTCTCCGCTCATGGCCCTATCATTCCATTGAATGCGCCATTATTGGCCTTAACCCCCATCAGCCCGTTTCGCCCTCGTCGTTGGAAGGGTGCATTGCTACCGCAGGAATCCGTCACAACACTCACTGTCCTTGACCCTCAAAAACGCCCTGTGGGTGTGTCTGCCGATTTTACCGAAATCCGCGATGTCATCTCTGTTAAAATTCAAAAAAATGACGATGTGAAGGTCAAATTATTATTCGACCCCGACCACGCGTTAGAAGAACGCATCATGCGCGAACAATTTAAGGTTTAAAAAAACACTAACGCGTTGTTGATTTGCGTGGATTTAATTTTGTAATGGATCTAATTTTGCGCGTTTTATCATTCGCCAAAATATTTTCGATTTTATCCAAGTTTTCGGCCAGTTTTTCGTTGAAATCACCGCCCTTAACCAATCCCTCACGTGGAATAATTCCTAATCGCGCGGCGATTTCTTGATAAGATTCAATATCCATTGTGAATGGCTCGTTCGTCTTTATATCCCACAGGCGAATTGAATCAGGCGACAATTCATCCATAATCATCAAATATAACTCGCCATAATCTCCAAACAAACGACCCAGCTCCATTTGAAAATCAACCAACCGAATACCCAACCCATTAAACATGCCGTTTAAATAATCATTCGCGCGATAGGCAATGGTCATCATTTCCTCCATCTCAAATGGATCCGCCCATTGAAAGGCAATGATATGATCTTCGGTCACAAGGGCATAATCCCCTGCCTTTTTCTTGTGATAAAATTCAATGATGGGGCGTGGTAAGATAACACCTTCTTCCAATCCCAATCGTTCAACCAAGGATCCGGCGGCAACATTGCGAACGCGAAAGACAATCTGCATTGGTTCCAACCGTCTGACCTCTTGCTCACGCATATTCAGGGATTTCAAGAAATGCGTTGGCAACCCAATCGATTCCAAACATGTCATTAAATGTGCGGAAATACGGTTATTTAAAATCCCCTTGCCCGACAAATCATCCTTACGCAAACGAATATTATCGGTGAATGTTAAAATGGCCTTATCGGCATCGGCACTCTCATAAAGTTTTTTTGTTGTGCCATCGGTGATTTTATTTAAACGAGGTTTTATCATGGCCTTCATATAATCACCTGCGTCAAAAAATGCAAGATTTATAGTCTTGGCTTTTATCCATATATTCGCTATTTTGTGCTATGGCTGTTGATATTGAAACATTACAAAATTTGTTGAGCGAAAACCTTCCGGGAGCAATTATTAAAATTGATGACGTGCGCGGTGATGGGGAGCATTATGCGGCGCATATTGCCTATGACCAATTTATAGGGAAAAACCGCGTTCAACAACATCAAATGGTTTATCAGGCCCTACAGGGGAAAATGGGCAGTGAATTACACGCCTTACAAATCCATACATCCATTCCAAACGTATAAATAATAATAAAGGAAAATAAAATCATGGAAAATATTGTATTCGACCGTATCAGATCAGAATTAGAAAAAGACGATATCGTCTTATTCATGAAGGGCACACCCGTTTTTCCACAATGCGGTTTCTCCGCCGCTGTGGCTCAAATACTGGGTATTTTGGGTGTGACATATCATTCCATCGATATCTTACAAGATTCCGACATTCGCCAAGGCATAAAGGATTTCACCAATTGGCCAACAATTCCACAACTCTACGTGAAACAAGAATTTGTTGGTGGATGCGATATTATCCGCGAAATGTACGAAAGCGGTGAGTTGCAGGCCCTATTTGATGAAAAAGGCGTTGCGTATAACAAGGCGGCTTAAGCCATTTATCTCCCCTCTCTAAGGGAGGGGATTGAGGGGAGGGTTTAAGGCGTTTCTTATTAATCGAAATTATAACCCCCAAACCTAGCCTTCCCCCTCAGGGGAAAGAGATGAAAGAGTGATTTTAAAATCCAGCACCGATGCCTTTACGATCATACATCAATTGTGATGCATTTATTTTTGGTGCCTTGTTCGATCCATCACCGCCGTTACGGCCATACATGCCGTCTTCTTTCATTTCTTTTGAAAGAATTTTATCAACGTCAGGGATTTTATCTTTGCGAATTTCAGTCACACAGGCGCGAAAAAAATTACAAGCTTTGGTTTCCCAATCGTAAAATTTGCTTTTCCATTCTTCACCACGAATAATGCACGACACAACGGTATAGTTACCGTTTAATTTCTTCTGCTGTTCAATTCGGATAACGCAAATTTGTTCAACTGGCAGGTTATTAGCGATTGGCGTATCGGGCATAAATTGCATTTCCGCCTCGATTTCCGTTTTATCATGATTACAACGAACTTCCGCCTCACATGTCAGGTTTTCAACCTCATCATACGTTAACCAAGGCTGCGTTTCATAGACGTTTAAATCACGTCCTACGCCCAGCTTCTTCATTAATTCGCTATAATTCACTTTCATCTCTTTAGATATACGCCTATTTAGACTAAAATTGCAACATTATGATTCTTTTACCCGTTATTATTTTGGCAATTATTCAGGGCATTACCGAGTTTTTGCCCATCAGTTCCAGCGGGCATTTGGTTTTGGTTCATCATTTCCTAGGCGATGTCGATATCATGTCAAAATTGGATAACAAACGCCTTGATATTGCGGTTCATATCGGCACATTATTAGCCGTGTGTTTATATTTCCGCAATGATTTCATAGATTTAATTCATGGCGGCATCGATATATTAAGGTTAAAATTCACAACCGTAACCGCCGTCAAAACGCGTTTAATTTTCATTGCATCTATCCCTGTTTTATTTTTTGGATTTATCTTATTCTTATTTGATATGACATTTTTCGATACAATCGAATGCATTGCATGGATGAGTATTATTTTTGGAATCGTCCTCTATATCGCCGATAAAAAACCAGAAACACCCGAAAATGTAGAAAATTTCACTATAAAACATGCCCTGTTTTACGGCGTGATGCAGTGTTTGGCTCTCATTCCAGGGGTTAGCCGTTCAGGAATCACAATGACCGCAGGGCGATTTTTAGGTCATTCACGGGTCGAGGCCGCACGTATGTCGTTGCTTATGGGGATGGTCACCATTGCCGCCGCAGGGACATTAACCAGCCTATCCGTATTTCATGACAACACTATCACGACTGATTTTTTAATGATTGCGGGTGTCGGGATTCTCTTATCCTTTATCACCGCCTATGTCACTATATTCGTTATGATGAAATGGTTTGCCCGCAAAGGCAGCATGACCCCGTTTGTAATTTATAGGGTAATATTAGGAATTGGTTTACTCGCCCTCATTTACGGCGGATTGATAACGGAAAATATGCAATTCTGATTTTGACTGGGCGCGTGTGTCCAATAATTCCAAATTCAAATCCAATTTTAAATTTTTCTCGGTCTCGATAATCACCAACGCGCCATCCATCAACCATTTTTTATCAATCAAATTTTGAATGGTCGGTTCAACAAAATTCTGTCGGTATGGTGGGTCAAGAAAAACAAGATTAATATCACCATTCCCCTTGCCGAAATGCAATGCGCTTGATTTCACCACGCGAAAATTTTGATTATCCAAAAACGCCGTGTTGCGTTGAACCGCGTGAATATCCTGATCAATAAACAGGCAATGTGATGCGCCGTGAGATAAGGCCTCCAGCCCCAGTGCACCCGTCCCACAAAATAAATCGAGAATTTTTGCGCCTTCAAATTCAAACCCGTCCGCCCATTGGGCGTGGTTAAGCATATTGAATAAAGATTGGCGCATGCGATCGCTTGTCGGTCGAACATCCGCGCCCTCAGGGACAAATAATTTTCTGTTTTTATACTGACCACCAGTGATACGCATTATTTAAAAAACCCTGATAATTGCTCTTTTAAAACCTTCGTCTTTATTTCCTCAACTGCGCCTTCCTTTAGATTCCCTAATTGAAATGGGCCATAGGATAGGCGAATAAGACGATTCACACGCATACCCAAATATTCCATGACACGGCGGATTTCTCGATTTTTACCCTCGGTTAATGTGATGGACATCCACGCATTATCACCCTGCTGTTTTTCCAATGTCGCATCAATGGATGCATATTTTATGCCCTCAATCGTCACGCCTTTTTTTAACTCATCCAAACGCTCTTGCGAAATTCGACCATAGGCACGTACCTTATACCGACGCGCCCATCCCGTGGCGGGTAATTCCATGAACCGTGACAACTCGCCATCATTGGTAAGTAACAAAAGCCCTTCAGTGTTTAAATCCAATCGCCCAACGGAAATAAGACGCGGCAGGTTATCAGGCAACGATTCAAAAACGGTTTGCCTGCCCTCCTCATCCTTATGTGTTGTCACCAATCCCGATGGTTTGTGATAGCGGAATAAACGCGGTTCTTTCATCCCTTCTTTATTCATCGGTTTACCATCAACGATAATACGATCGGACGGTAAAACATTTAACGCGGGCGAATCAATGGCCTTGCCATTGACGCTCACACGCCCATCGGCAATCCATCTCTCGGCATCACGACGCGAACATAGCCCCGCGCGTGCCATAACCTTTGCAATTCGTTGGCCTTCATGTATTTTATCACTCATGGATAATGATATATCACCAATGGAAGTTGCAATCAAACAGGCATTCATCGCACAAGATAATGGCGAAGTGCCCATCGGTGCCGTTCTTGTTTTTGACGGTGAAATCGTTGCCCAATCAGGAAATTTAACAATTCATCATTCTGACCCCACCGCCCATGCCGAAATTAATGTTATTCGGGCGCGTTGTAATGAATTGGGCGTTCAACGCATTCCAGACCATGATTTATACGTGACGTTGGAACCATGCCCCATG
>CAYGLI010000073.1:0-8058 GCA_964350795.1 uncultured Micavibrio sp. | reverse complement strand
CATGCTATTTTAAAAGAAAAGGAGCAAGAGCAAATATGCCAACGGATATTTTGATATACATGATTGTGGCCGCCGTGATGGTTTTTTGGCTGAGAAATGTTTTGGGGACACGCCATGGCGAGGAACGCGAGCGTCCAAATCCATTTGATAAAAAAAATATGCCTGATGAACCTTCAAAAGATAAGGATTTGCCTTTGGGTGATGATAGTGTGATTGATATGAAACCTTCTTTCGATAGCGGTAACACGGATGTCGATGCTGGCCTTGTGCAAATTGCGATTGCCGATCGTCATTTTGATGCCAATGAATTCCGTGAGAACGCATCAGATGCCTTTACAATTATCGTATCCGCCTTTGCCGAGGGTGATCGCGATACGCTAAAGGATTTATGCTCTAAGGATGTTTATAGAGCATTTGATACTGCCATTTCCGAACGTGAGGATAAAGGCGAAACAGTCTCAACGGAAATTCACGCTGTTCGCAAAATTGATATTGTTGAGGCCGGAATTGAGAAAAAGAAAACGGCCTTTGTGACAATCCGATTCACCGCCGACGAAACCTATGTGATTGAGGATAAAAACGGCAATATCATTGCGGGTCATCCAGACCGCGTGACCGAAATGACCGATAAATGGACATTTTCACGTGACGTTAAATCATCTGACCCTCGGTGGTTTTTATCAAAAACGGATGATGATGTGATTGAGGCAGACGGTAAAACGCCAATGCCTGATGCGGGATAAAAATCCCTATATCCGTTGATCACCGAATAATGTGAATGTCACAATGTTGTCCGTGTAATGTTTGTCTTGCAATTCAGGCGGCAAAGGGATGGCGTCAATCGATGTTTTATTCGGTTTTGGATTGGCATTGTCAATCATGCTGCGCGCGGAATCCGCATGCGCCTCGGCCTGATACATCATTGACCCCGCAAGGGCGCGAATGACATCGGGGTTTGGTGTGCATGCCTCGGCCACCTCCATAAAAATTGATGCGAACATACATAATATATCGGCAGATTCATTAACGATATCATCGATATCTTGTTGGTTTTCTATACCGTATCGGCAGGCATCAATCCATATGCGGCCAACTTCTTCCAGCGTATTAACGGACAAATATTTTAACTCTGTCGCCAATGGGATTAGACTTTCATCACCCGTTGACTTCATCGCCTCGGCCACCATATTCCCCGATAATGAAATCGCAATCATCGCCATATCAGGGGCATGCGCCGAGAGGGATTCATGAATGCCGGTAATGTCACTTTCCTGGTATGTGGCCGCCTTTAAAATACGGTCAACGGATAACGGTGTTTCGCTGAGTAGATATAGCGAACCCAGTTCTTTTTCATTTAATTTTTTACGAGATGACGTAGACATGATGCGTAAATCGTATCATGTTCGTGATGCTTATCGACCCCAAAAATAAAATATTTGTTTACTATTTGTTCTTTTTGTGTGAATGATAGTGAATGGTTGCAAAAATTAAGACAGTGGCGTTCAGTGGCATAGAAACCTTCCCGATTGAGGCGGAGGTGCATATCGCCAATGGCCTGCCCCATTTCACCATTGTTGGATTGCCTGACAAGGCGGTGGGGGAGAGCCGAGAGAGGGTTCGCGCCGCACTACATGCCATGGGGCTATCCCTTCCCCCCAAACGCATCACGGTGAATTTGGCACCCGCGGATGTGAATAAGGAAGGGTCGCATTATGATTTGCCTATCGCGCTTGGGTTACTTGTTGCGATGGATGTTTTGCCCATGGATGCCGTGCATGATTTTGTCGCCCTTGGTGAAATGGGATTGGACGGCACATTGCGATCCATATCGGGCGTATTACCCGCGGCAATGCATTCCGTATCCAATGATAACGGACTAATTTGTCCGTTTGATTGCCGTGACGAAGCCTCATGGTCGGGCTCTGGTTCAATCCTTGCCCCGCGTAATTTGTTGCAATTGATTAATCACCTTAAGGGCACGCAGGTAATGGATCAGGATTTGAAACCTGTTGATTTTTCATCCCTGCCCACCAATACAAATGCCAAAAATATGTCTGACATTAAGGGGCAAGAAACCGCAAAACGTGCATTGGAAATTGCCGCGGCGGGGCGTCATAATATGATGATGTCAGGCCAACCAGGGTCAGGCAAATCAATGTTGGCGGAACGTCTGCCCACCATTATCCCCGATTTAACCCCACGAGAATCATTGGATGTATCGATGATTCATTCCCTTGCAGGCATGTTACCCGAAGGGGGATTGGTGCGCCAACGTCCATTTCGCAATCCACATCATTCGGCCTCGCTCCCCGCGTTGATTGGTGGTGGCACACGCGCCAAACCGGGGGAAATATCATTGGCCCATAAGGGCGTTTTATTTTTGGATGAATTACCCGAATTTAACCGCGCGACATTAGAATCCCTGCGCCAACCCATGGAAACAAGAGAGGCCGTAATTGCACGCGTCCAATCACGCGCCACATACCCCGCCGATTTTCAATTGATTGCCGCGATGAACCCATGCCGATGTGGATATATGGGGTCAAGCGACCGTGAATGTCGATGCAACCCCAATTCCATCGCGCAATATCAGGGCAAAATTTCAGGGCCATTTATGGATCGCATGGATTTATTTGTCGATGTGCCACCCGTTAATATTTCAGATTTACGCGGTATCAAGGGCGATGGCGAAGACAGTGCAACCATCAGATCCCGCGTCACCCGCGCCCATGACATACAATATGCACGCAATGGCGCGGGGAAATTAAACGTGTCCCTATCAACCGAGGATATTGATAAATTTTGCCAGCTAACGGATGACGCCAATATGTTTTTTGACAAGGCGTTAGAAAAACTCAACCTGTCCGCCCGCGGATATTACCGCGTCCTCAAGGTCGCCCGCACCATCGCCGATTTAGACGGCGGCCCCAACCTCATCAACAAATCCCACATCGCCGAGGCATTGTCATTTAGGCCGCGGACTTATTGAAACACATGATATGCCATGTGAATACGCATGGCGGTTGTGATGAGGCAGAGTGTGCCGAATGTGAAACATAATATTGCGAAATATTGGGGGAGTAGGCATAGCAAGCAGAGGAATATAATTGTCTCTGTCCCTTCCATTAATCCGCGTGAGAAATAGAAAGATTTTTTACCCTGTGCCTCGGTTGTCATGTCGCGTTTTGCGGCGATGGTAGCGTAGGCCAAAAACGACACACCCGTTGTGACCATCGCGAAAATAACGAACGCCACCGCCATAAAACAATTCATGTCATTCATCCCGAACGCCATGACAAATGGAAATCCCGCATAGATGAAAAAATCGAGGACGATGTCCAAATATCCACCAAAATCCGAGGTCTCATCCCGAACGCGTGCCACCGCACCATCCAATCCATCGCACACACGGTTTAAAATCAAAAACACCAACGCCAATAAATACATATTATAAAATGCCAAACCACAGGCAACTAAACCAAACCCAAATCCAATTAAAGTTAAGCTAGTTGCGCTTGTATATTTTGACAATTTCTTTGCAATTTTATTGAGCGGTATATCAATAATCGGACGTAATTTTGAATCTAACATTGTAATTTCTTTCTTTTTCACAGGAAGACGCTAAGTTTTTTTTATATTTCTTCGCGCCTTTGCGTCTTCCTGTGAAGAAATTTATTCTATTTTTCTGCGCGTTTTTCGCGGGATTTATAGACGCTGTATGATACAGGAATCATCGCCGCATAAATGATTGCCGATACGGTTAATGTAATCCACGGCGCGTGAATGAGCATTGCCAAAAATAACCCGACAATCGCCAATGTTGGTATCAAACCCAATGCGGGTAAGCGTATTTGTTTTGATGAAAATGTTGGAATACGGCTGACCATTAATCCCGCAACAATCAATGTCCATAGGCCAATCAGAGGGCTTGCGACATTATAATCCGATAAATCCATATCAATTTGCAAATAGGCAATAATGGGCAATAATGCCAATCCTGAGCCCGCAGGTGCAGGAACGCCGCTAAAAAAATATTTTGCCCATTCTGGCTTTTTTTCTTGGTCTTCGGATGCGGCGTTAAATCGCGCCAAACGGAGTGCAGATGCAATCACAAACACCATTGCGGCAATCCACCCGACCTGTCCCGCATCATTTAAAATCCACAAATACATGATGGTTGCGGGGGCGACGCCAAAGGATAGGAAATCGGCAAGGCTGTCTAATTCCGCGCCAAACTTGCTTGTCGCATTTAACAATCGTGCGATGGCACCATCCATGGTGTCCAAAATTGTTGCGGCCAAAATCAATAAAACCGCACTGCGCCATTCCTCGCCAATTGCCATTTGAATTGCGGTTAATCCGCACACCATTGACCCAAGCGTGATGATATTGGGAATGAGTTTACGAAGATGATTATCCTTCGCCTTTGCCTCATCCTTATCAGGGTCAGTAATGAAAAATTTATTCAACATAGCTTAACGAATAACACCACCGCGTAATTTTTCTTTCGATGCCAAATCGGCAATGACGGTTTCACCATCAATCATGCGTTGACCAACGGTGACCATTGGGTTCACACCCTTTGGCAAATACACATCGGCACGTGACCCAAAACGGATAATTCCAAAACGTTCACCCGTTTCATAATTTTTATCTTTGTTAGCATCACACAAAATACGGCGCGCAACCCATCCTGCAATTTGAACAACGGCCATTTCATATGTTTTATCTTTATAATCTGTTTCAAATAAAATCGCGGCGCGCTCATTTTCTTCAGATGCTTTATCAAAGGCGGCGTTTACAAATGCACCTTCCTTATATTCTTTTTGTATAACCCGTCCCGTGATTGGGAAACGATTCACGTGAACATCAAACACATTCAAGAAAATTGATACGCGTGTATAATCATTTTCTGTATTTTTTGCCTTGTTCAATTCCTTGGGCAAGGTCACGTTTGGTGTAATATGTGATACATGCCCACAAGCAGGAGATATAATTAATCCTTCACGATCTGGTGTGACACGCGCAGGGTCACGGAAAAAGTAAAAACACCAAATTGTGGCGACCAATCCAATAAGACCCAATACCTCCCACAAAAATGACAAGAGGATTGTTGCAAAGGCAAATCCAACAATAAATGGCCATCCCGCAGGGTGAACAGGCGGAATAAGGGTTTCTTTTACTTTTTTAATGCTATCAATAAAATCTTGGTTCATTTTTTACCTTTATGGTTTGTATGATGACTAGAGTAATACTATACTTTAATATATGAAATCAATCGCTTCCATCTTTATCGTTTTTTATTTTATCGCATTCCCTGTGATTGCGGAACCATATCATCAAGGATATTGCTCAAACGCAGAGACAACGGCTGATATCGTGGCCTGTTTATCCAACCAACATCAAGATGCTGAAAAAAAAATGAGTGATTTGTTTTCACGCGTTGAGCGCCTTAGCCCTGAATTTGAAAAACAAATCCGCGAAACACAAAGCCAATGGATTGCCTATCGTGATTCCACATGTGATTTGGAAGGCAAATTATACGAAGGGGGATCGATGCAGCGAGTTCAGGAATTGGATTGCCACGCCCGCATGACAACCCATCGCAATCATCATTTAAAAAATGTTATCGACAGCCTTGATGAAGCATACATCCCCGAATATTCGAATCCACCACGATGGGTGAATGTGTTGGTGCGTGATTATCCGAATAGTTTTTGGAATTTTGGGAATGCCGTATCCATTGATACAGATTGTGATGGACAAAATGAATCCGTTGTTCGTGGGCTAGACATTGACCAAAAAATGAATATCGCCATTGCCGATAGTGAAAAAACAGGTCGACCCAATATAACAATTATTAATTTTGATGATCAGAAAAATTGTGAAATTCTGCCTGACATTACAATTGAAAAACTACCAGAGCCAAAACCAGAGGATAACATGCCTCTTTCATGTGTACAAAAAATTATTGTGAAAACAAAATCTTGCGGTGATTTTGCGCTTCAATATAATACCGATACAAAATCATATAACATCATTCAATAGGACATTATTTTTTTATGAGCGATATCAAATCACTATGCGTTTATTGCGGATCTTCCATCAATGTTGATGAAGACTTCAAAGACGCAGCAAAGGCCATGGGTAAAATTTTGGCCGATAATAATATTCGCCTTATATACGGTGGTGGGAAGGCGGGATTAATGGGCATTATTGCCGATTCCGTCATGGATAATGGTGGCGAGGTTATTGGTATAATTCCATCACACATATCAGACCGTGAAATTCAGCATAAGGGTTTGACCGAATTAATTATTGTGGAATCAATGCATGTTCGCAAACAAATGATGGTTGATTATTCGGACGCCTTCCTTGTTTTACCAGGGGGCATAGGAACATTAGACGAAACATGCGAGATTATGACGTGGCGTCAATTGGGTATTCACGACATGCCGATTATCATTGCCAATTTAAAAAATTATTGGACGCCGTTTTTAAACACTATTGATAATATTATCGAAGGTGGATTTATGCGCCCTGATGATAAAAAAGTGATCCAGATTGTGGACACAATCGATCAAGTTATGGACGCCATAAAAAATGCGCCAAAAGAAACCTTTGACCCATCATCTAAATGGATTTAATTATTTATTAATAGAAAACAGATTATGATTTAATAATGCAAGAAGAATACAACCAAACATTAGAGGAAGCGCGTAAGTTTGCATCAGAGGCATTTACAAGAATTAATGCCGAAAATTTGCCTGCGACCCCCGATATTTTTGAATTATTCTTCGCTTATTACAGCCAAAGCCACTCAGAGGTTGTGCGCTCTATCGACATTATGGTGTCTCAAAATTTTGATCTAACGATGGATCGGTGTAAGGAATTGCACAAACGCCTGCTAAACTCAGATAAAAATAAAGAAACATTGGCAAAGGCAGAACAAATTGTTGGCGAAACATTAAGCGATGTTGGTGAAATATTTGATACCGTAAAAACATCAAATGAGGATATATCGGGTTCAATGAACAGCATTAATAGTGAAATTTCAAGTGCGGTTGGGCCAGAAGAATTAAAAGCATTATTACTTAATATCATGAGCGAAACTCAAAAAATGGTTTCTGAAAATCAAACTTTAGAAAAGAAACTTGAGACATCGTCGTCAAAAATGCAGCAATTAAAGCAAGAGATGGAGGCTGTTCGCGAGGAAGCTTATATTGATTCTCTGACTGGCATTCCAAACCGCAAAAAGTTTGATCTAGAGATTGAAGAGTTGGTTGCCGAATCGCGTGATGCAAAAGAGCCTATATCACTTATATTCATGGATATTGATCATTTCAAATCATTCAACGATGCCTATGGACACCAAATTGGCGACCAGGTCTTACGATTGGTTGCGCGGTCATTAAAAGAAAGCCTAAAGGGACAAGATTTTGCATGTCGTTATGGTGGTGAAGAATTTGTGATTATCCTGCCAAAAACAAATCAAGATGGGACGGCAAAAATTGCAAATATCCTTCGAGAATCAATCAAGGGCAAAGAAATCCGTAATCGTAAAACAGGTGAGAATTTAACACGCGTCACTATTTCTTCTGGTGTTGCCGAATTACGCGCCGAGGAAGAAATCGCCGCATGGGTTGAGCGCGCAGACAAGGCCTTATATCAAGCCAAACGTAAAGGGCGGGATTGCGTTATCATCTCTGAATAGAAAAACACCGGTCAAAAAATGACCGGTGCATTATTTCTTAGGAGGGAAAATTCTGCTTAACTTATGTGTCTCCACCATCCAGTTGAATTAATGGAATAAATTGGTTTATAGCGATCAACGCTTGCAACCTGTTTCGTTGCCTTCATTTGATTATCCAATAACATCGGGCCATTATCGGTATAAACAATCAAAACCGCATGCGGGATGTTTTTAATTTTATCCTGAACAATCGCCAAACGCATTTTATCTTCGGGCACGCCTAATTGTTTTAAAATCGCATATTTCGCAATTGCAAAATCCTCGCAATCGCCACCGCGTGCAAAAAATTCTGTTGGAGTTGCCCA
>CAYGLI010000072.1:0-8279 GCA_964350795.1 uncultured Micavibrio sp. | reverse complement strand
TCGTATGCGTCATCATCGGGGGCGACGTTATCGACATATTCGACGTCGCTTTCTTCGTCAATCACGCTGTTGCCCGACACAACAACCGATTGCGGCGACCGTATGCCATTATCGAATCCAAATTCCGCGTATGCGGGTGTTGAGATAAACAATAAAATTAAAATCATGTATTTCATAAAAGATATATTAACCACGGAAAACGCGGATTGCACGGAAAAAATTAATTCCGTGATTTTAGTGCCTTTCGTGGTAAAATTTTAGTCATGCAGATTCAAAAATGGAATAAAATTGAGGTAATATTTGACGGATATTTAGATAATGCCTATAAAACGCTCGATTATTGTGATGTTTATTTTATTGAGGGTCAGGGGTTTGCCGTTTTAAATTATGAACCGAAATATTCACTTTATAAACGATTAAATATCCCCGAAATTCAAGACGTGTTTGTTTTGCCCGATTATCGAGGGCAGGGCATTTCAACGGCTTTAATCAAGCATTGTGAAAGCCTGATTTCAGGTGATATGGTTGGTATTTCGGTGCCTGTGTCACCGCAATTTGGGGTGGCGCAACGGCTTTATTATAAATTAGGATACATGCCCGATGGCAATGGCGTCACCTATGACCGCGAAACACTACAGCATAATAATAGTGTAAAACTGGACGAGAATCTTTGCCTGATGATGGTGAAGGAATTAAGATAATTCTATTCGTATAATAGGAGGTTTATCATGACGCAGTGGGTTTATAATTTTGGAAACGGAACTGCGGATGGTGATGCATCCATGAAAAACCTGTTGGGTGGGAAGGGTGCGAATTTGGCCGAAATGGCATCCATTGGATTGCCAGTGCCCAGCGGATTTACAATCACCACCGATGTTTGCACGCAATTTTATGATAACAATCAAAATTATCCTGATGGGTTGAAATCCCAAGTCGAAACAGCCCTCAAAAAAATTGAATCCGAATTGGGCATGATATTTGGCGATGTTCAAAATCCGTTATTGGTCTCTGTGCGTTCTGGCGCGCGGGTATCCATGCCGGGGATGATGGATACGGTTTTAAATTTGGGTTTGAATGATAAAACGGTCGAGGGGTTGGCTAATCGGTCTGGTGACCCACGATTTGCATGGGACAGTTACCGTCGTTTTATCCAAATGTATTCGGATGTGGTGATGGGGTATGACTATCATGAATTCGAGGATGTATTGGACACATTAAAACGCCGTAAAAATTATAAACATGACACCGATTTATCCGCCGATGATTGGAAGGCGGTTGTCAAAGACTATAAAACAATTGTGACCGATTTCCCGCAAGACCCTTGGGATCAATTATGGGGGGCGATTGGTGCGGTGTTTTCATCGTGGCAAATTCCACGCGCGGTCACATACCGAAATATCCATGACATACCGCATAATTGGGGCACGGCGGTGAATGTGCAGGCGATGGTGTTTGGCAATATGGGCGATGATTGTGGGACGGGCGTGGCGTTCACGCGCGACCCATCCACGGGCGAGAATTATTTTTACGGAGAATATCTGATTAACGCCCAAGGCGAAGACGTTGTGGCAGGGATACGCACGCCCTTACCATTATCCGATATGCAAACCACCATGGCGGATATTCATGCGCAATTATCGGACGTGCGATTGAAATTGGAAAATCATTACCGTGATATGCAGGATATTGAATTCACCATTCAACAGGGCAAATTATATATGTTGCAAACACGGTCGGGCAAACGCACGGCCAAGGCGGCTTTAAAAATTGCCGTGGATATGGTTGCCGAAAAATTGATTGCCAAGGAAGAGGCCATCAACCGTATTGACCCATCATCATTGGATCAATTGCTTCACCCAACGCTTGACCCGAATGCCAAAAGGGATGTTTTAACAACAGGATTGCCCGCATCCCCCGGTGCCGCGACGGGCGTTATTGCCTTTTCGGCTGACCTTGCCGAGGCTTGGGCAAAGGATGGAAAAGACACAATTTTATGCCGTATCGAAACCTCACCCGAGGATATTCATGGCATGCATGCCGCCGCAGGGATATTGACATCACGCGGGGGGATGACTTCGCATGCCGCGGTTGTGGCACGTGGGATGGGACGGTGTTGCGTTGCGGGCGCAGGGGCCATCACAATGGATTATAAGGGTAAGACATTAACCGTGGCGGGGCGTGAATTTAAAGAGGGAGATATCATCACCCTTGATGGAGGAACAGGCGAAGTGATTGCGGGCGAGGTTGCACTGATAGAACCCGCATTATCAGGCGATTTTGAAACATTGATGTCGTGGGCGGATGAATATCGCACCATGGGTGTGCGGGCAAACGCCGAAACAGAATTAGACGCGCAAACTGCCATTAATTTTGGTGCGGAAGGGATAGGGTTGGCACGGACGGAACATATGTTTTTTGACGAAGACCGCATTCAAAAAGTTCGCGAGATGATTTTTGCTGACAATCTTAAGGGCAGGGAAGAGGCGTTAAAGGCGCTGGAGCCGATGCAAAGAAAAGATTTTGTCGATGTATTCCGTGTGATGGACGGCCTGCCCGTGACCGTGCGCTTGTTGGATCCGCCATTACATGAATTTTTACCGCATGATGAAAAAGACATTGCCGAATTTGCCAAAATCGCAGGGATTGATGAAAAATTGGTGCGCGACCGTTTAAACCAATTATCCGAAAGTAACCCGATGTTGGGGCATCGCGGATGCAGATTGGGGATAACATTCCCCGAAATATATGCCACACAGGTGCGAGCGATCATTGAGGCAGCGATTGAAACAAATGCCAAACCCGAAATTATGATTCCATTGATTGCGACATCGACGGAGCTTAAAATTTTGCGTAAATTAACAATCAAAACAGCCGAAGAAGTGTTTGAAAAGGCGGATAAGCGGATTGATTATCTCATCGGCACAATGATTGAATTGCCACGCGCGGCATTGATGGCAAGCGAGATTGCCGAGTATGCAGATTTCTTTTCATTCGGGACAAACGACCTGACGCAAACCGCGATGGGGTTATCGCGTGATGATGCAGGGAAATTCCTGCCCGATTATATTGACCAAGGCATATTCACCCATGATCCATTCGTCCGATTGGATCAAAGCGGCGTCGGGCGATTGGTTGATATTGCGTGTAGCGAAGGGCGTGAAACCAAACCCGATATCAAATTAGGCATATGTGGTGAACATGGTGGCGACCCGTCATCTATTGATTTTTGTCAGCGCGTTGGATTGGATTATGTATCCTGTTCACCCTATCGCGTGCCGATTGCAAGGTTGGCGGCGGCGCAAAGTGCTTTACGGAATTCAAATACGAATAAGGGCGAGGCCAAAGCCAAAGCTATCGCAGCGTGACCTTAATTCTGTCTCTTCGGGCATTGAATTTAAATCAACGCGTCGTAATTGTTTTTTGACCAAACCACGGTGGTGCATGCGGCTGACCAATTCTTGTCCCATATAGCATCCTTTAGTAAAGGATATGCCGTGGTCTAAAATAATTTGGCTTTCATGTAAAAATGATTTCTCAGGGATCATGTCGCGCGACCCGTCGGGGATTTCATGTTTGATACGATATGCGTCCCAAACATCAAAATTGACCTCTTTTATGGTTTCAGGTTTTGAATATGTGCGATACCCATCAAAGCGTGGGTCTTTGAATTTAGAGTCATCGGGCCCCCTTACCGTTTCCTTCGGAAATTCAGGGGATGACAAATTTGTGTTAAATATCTGCCAAGTATCAACATCATCTTTTAATTCCAACGTCACATCCGATCGTAATTTAAACATGGATAGGCGTTTGAGGAGCGTATTGGCACGGTCGCCACCTTCGCAATCAATAACCAAATCATCGCCGTCTTTAAATATAAAAAAATCGAATAGAAATTTTCCATTGGGTGTTAGGAGGCACGAATAGATTAAATTCTGTGATTTTAACAATTCAATATCTTGGGTGATCAATCCATGTAGGAAGCTAAATCTATCTGCGCCCGATACATGAATAAAAGCACGATCAGGCAGTTTTGTATAAACCGCCTGTGTCATGATTAGTTGTTGAAATTACCGGATGCAGTTGCACGCGGTGAACGACCATCATTATCATTATCACTTTTAATGGTGTCACTGTTCGTTTGGCCTAGGATAACTGTGCTGTAATTACTTCTGGATTTATCAATTTGGTCATCACGGACATAGTTCGTGCGCTCCCACCCTTTAAAATTCATGCATGATTCAAAATCATGGAAATCGCGGAATTCAGTATATAGGGGACCATTACCACGTGGAGATTGCCATTTATCCGCCAGACCGACATTCATTTCAATACCTTGTGGTGGGTTTGCGTTACGAATTGTGCCTAAACGGGATAGTTCCTTTACTTCGGACACACATGACGCGATATCCATATGTAATTGATGTTGAGCCTTTGGTCCACGCATATACAGGGCGGATGACATGTCCGTGCGATTCCAAAATTCAGCATCGTCATTCGGTGATGTTTGCTGTGTTGCACAGGCCGTAATTAATAAAGGCAAAAGGAGTAATATTTTTTTCATACGCTTAAGATATCAATTTTATGTGATTATACAATAATTATTCTTCACGCCACCATGTTTCAAGCACCATTCCATAGAGCGATTGCGTTTCAGGACGATTGATATAGGGCCAACGCGCCACATAATCGACCCCGGTATAATGCAAAGGCACGAATAAATGATGATCCATAATGGTTTTATCCAATATTTTGGCGGCAGTAATTAAATCATCATAATTTATGGTTGCCGTTAGTGTTTTAATTTGATTATCAATTGTGGGATCGCAAATGCCAGAATAATTGCGTGACCCTTTATTATTCGCGGCGGCACATCCCCAATAGATGGATTGTTCTGTCCCAGGGGATAGAGAATTCACCCATCGCCATGAAATTAAATCGTAATCATAATCGTTGAGTGCACCAAAAAATTGAGCTGTGTCTAATGTGCGTGTGTTCAAAATAACACCCAAGCGTTTTAAATCACGGGCATAAGCCAATGCAATTTTTTCCTCGGCGGGGTTATTGAGGAGGAGGGACAGTTCAAACCGAACGCCGTCCTCTAATGGCCACCCTGCCTGTGTTAATAAGTCTGCGGCTTGTTTTAAATTTTCACGTTTATTGTTTGTGCCTGTTATAGTCATTGTTGCAAGAGGGGTGTTTGAAAATGTGCTGTGCACCTGTTTGGCCTTGTTATGAAACAAGGATTGATTCATCCAATCAAAATCAAACGCCATGATCAAGGCCTGACGCACGCGTTTATCGTTCAATGGCGCGCGGCGTGTGTTCATGATGAATCCGCGTGTTGGTTCAGGGCGTGAGTGGGTTAATTCCTCGGTCAAATATCCTTGGTCAGGGGCATAATTCACTTGCCATTTGGCGGGGTTAAACTCGCGGCGGACATCGCATTCGCCTGATTTAAATGCCTCTAAGGCAACCTGTTCATCACGGTAATAATCGAATACCATTTGATCAAAATTATAATGCCCAATATTGACGGGATTATTTTTTGCCCAATAATCCGTGACCTTTTCATAGGTTATTTTTTTACCCTGATCGATAGATTTGATTTTATAAGGGCCATTGCCAAGGGGGATATCCAATGATGTTGCATCAAACTCTCGACCTTCCCAATGCGCCTTGGAATAAATAGGCATCATCGCCAAAATCAATGCGGTTTCGCGGTCATGACCGTCCTTAAAATTAAACGTAATTGTTTGCGCGTCTTGAATTGTTACTTTATCAACCAGAGAATAAACATTTTGTGTGTTGGGTTTACCTTTTGTTTTTAAAGTATTGAATGAGAAATCTACATCGGTGGTGGTGATGGATGTGCCATCATGGAATTGGGCGCTGGAATTCAAAATAAATGTAATGGATGATCGATCGTCCGGTAAAATAACCTTATCCGCAATCACACCATAGAGGCTAAAAGGCTCGCTCCACACTCGGCGCATTAAGGGATCGTTTAAAAGATGAAGCCCTTGTGCTGGTTTGCCCTTCATCGTGTTATCGTTCAATGTATCGAACGTACCAATGGCACATTGAGTTAAGACGCCACCCTTTGTTGCATTTGGGTTGGCATAGGGAAGGTGATTGAAATTAACGTCATGTTGAGGTGCGCCATGCATGGCAATCGCGTGCGTTGGTTCAGATGCGTGAGCATGGGCTGCAAAAAAGAAAAAGAAAGCGATTTGAACACAAGAGATAAACAGGAGATAAACAGAGTTTATTATTCTTTGGTTATCTCTGTTTGTCTCTTGTGTAAAAACCCTAAATATCATCCAAGAAATCCTTATAATCAATTTGTGGACGCGGGCCGATATGGGCAATCACCTCCGCCGCGGCTTTAACACCTAGTTGACCTGATTCTTGCATGCCTAAACCATTGGTATATCCGTATAAAAATCCAGCGGCCAGTTGGTCGCCTGCACCAGTGAGGTCAATGATCGTGGATACTTTTTCCGCCGCGACGGGTAAAATACCATCGGGTGATGCAATCATAATTCCTTTTTCACTCCGTGTTGAGACAACAATTTCGCATAGTTTCGAGGCTTCGTTGAAGGCATAGTCAAAATTATCTGTTTCAAACATCGCCATGATTTCGGGTTCGTTACAAAACAAGATATCAATATTGCCCTTAATTAAATCCATAAAATCATCGCGGTGTCGTTGCACGCAAAAACTATCTGATAATGACAATGATACCTTTTTACCCGAATCCTTTGCAATTTTGGCGGATTTATAAAATGCCTCTTTCGCAGGGTCTTTATCGAATAAATACCCTTCCATATAGGTCACATCGGAATTACTAATCATGAACGAATTCACATGTTCAACAGATAGCTCAGTACAAGCCCCAAGGAACGTATTCATCGACCGTTCACCATCGGGTGTAATGAAAATAAATGAACGCGCGGTTTCCAAACCCTTAATATAAGGCGCGGTATCAAATTTGACACCAATATCGGTAATGTCGCTTGTGAATACGTGCCCCAGTGGGTCATTCGCAACAAGGCCAATATAAGCACCTTTTCCACCAAATGATGCAATACCAGCCATTGTGTTGGCCGCCGATCCTCCTGATTTCTCGGTCGCCTTGCCATCCATCGCGGCATAGAGTTCTTTGGCACGGATTTCGTCAATAAGCGTCATTGCGCCTTTTTCAATATTGTGTTCAATCAAAAATTGATCATCACACGGGCATAAAACATCAACAATGGCATTTCCAATGCCTGTTACATCATAAAGGGACATGGATTTTCTTTCCTTTTATATTATTTTCCCCTATATATGTGGCATGGGTACGGCAACCGCGCAAGATATCATCACCATGAAAAACAAACTTATCCAAACATGTTTGGATTTGGCAAGTATGCAATCATGGTTGGATATATCAATGGATGACATTGCAAATCATGCGGGTGTTGATCTTGATAATGCAATGGCGCTGTGTCCTGATAAAGATTCATTATTCATGGCGTATGGCCGACAAGTTGATTTGAAAGTCGCCGAGGCGTTTGATGGTGAAACCTGGGATGGTATGAATGATAAAGACCGCCTGTTTGATGTTTTGATGGAGCGATTTGATATTTTGAATGAGAATAGGGCTGGGGTGGTATCCATCATCAATACCATTACCCTCGACCCAAAACAAATGATTTGCCTGTCCCCTATGGTTTGTCAATCAATGGAACATATGATGCGCGTTGCATGTGTTGAGCATGGCGGATGGAAGGGCGCGATAAAACTAACCGCGTTGTCAGGGGTGTATTTAAAATCCCTTAGAGATTGGGTGAAGGATGACACCACCGACATGTCCGTGACAATGGCGAGTATTGATAAAGGGTTGGGGTATTTGGGGAAAATAAATATTTAAACCGTGTCATTCCCTGAATTTTCGAAGAAAATTGTAAGGGAATCTATTCCGTTACAATGACATTCGCGGAATGGATTACCCGAACAAGTCGGGTAATGACAATAAAGAGGATTGTTATAACTATACAAATCACCCACACTTAATACCATGTCATTCATTGAAAATTTATCGGGTCTTGAGGCGCAAAAAATACGGTTGTTGATGCATTTGCGTCGTCAGGGTATTACTTGTGCACGAACGCTTGAGGCGATAGAGACAATTCCGAGAGAGATTTTTATTCCATCAACATTTCAACATCAATCATACGAAGATATGGCGTTGCCGATTGGTTTGGGGCAAACAATTTCCCAGCCAATGGTTGTTG
>CAYGLI010000071.1:0-8311 GCA_964350795.1 uncultured Micavibrio sp. | reverse complement strand
TACGGCGTTGGACTTCCTCGCCAAATCCTGTCGCGCGTGTCAGTTCATAAAGGTCGCGTAAATCATCACCTGTTTCGCGCAATCCATATCGAATGCCGTCATAACGCGCAAGGTTGGATGAACATTCCGCAGGGGCGATAATGTAATATGTCGGCAACGCATATTTGGTATGAGGCAGGGACACATCAACAATTTCCGCGCCTTGGTCTTTTAGCCATTCCATCCCTTGTGCCCAGATTTTTTCGATTTCTTCGGGCATACCGTCAACACGATACTCCTTGGGAATACCAATTTTTTTACCTTTCAGATCGCCATCCAAGGCCTTGGTGAAATCAGGCACTTCACGTGTCGATGATGTTGAATCCTTTGGGTCATGTCCGCACATTGTATTGAGCATGATTGCGCAATCTTCAACAGTGCGCGCCATTGCGCCCGCTTGGTCAAGGGATGACGCAAATGCGACAATCCCCCAACGAGAGCATCGCCCATAAGTTGGTTTAATTCCACAAATCCCCGTAAATGCCGCAGGTTGACGGATTGAACCACCAGTGTCGGTTCCCGTTGCGGCCAAACACAGGCGTGCGGCGATGGCGGCGGATGACCCACCAGATGACCCACCAGGAGCCAAATCCTTGCCGCTATCGTCTTTCCATGGGTTAATCACATTCCCGAAATAGGATGTTGTGTTGGCCGATCCCATTGCGAATTCGTCGAGGTTGAGTTTACCCAACATGGTGCATCCCGCATCCCATAATTTGCCTGAGACTGTTGATTCATACTGTGGAATAAACCCTTCCAAAATATGCGATGCCGCGGTTGTTTGTGTACCGTTGGTACAAAATAAATCCTTCATCCCGATTGGAACACCATCCATAGACAGGTTGGTGCCCGATGCATAACGTGCATCGGCTTCAGCGGCTTGTTTTAATGCAATCTCAGGTGTCTCAACGATGAAGGCATTGAGGTGACGCGCGTTTTCCATGGCGGTGATATGCGCCTGTGTCAATTCCGTCGCGCTAAACTCTTTATTTTCCAACCCCGATAGGGCGGATGCAATTGTGAGGTCGGTTAGGTTTGTCATTTTTAATTATCTTTTTTGTTTAAAATATTTTTAATTATTCTTGGCATGATTGTGGATTCTATTGACCCAAAAACAACCAGGACAATACCAATTATTTTCATGTCATAGAAATATAGACCAGCACCAATAACCATCATAATAAGGCCACCAAGCTGCATGGCTTTAACAATAATGTCAGTTTGGTTAGGAGGTTGATTGTTTGGATTACGATCAGTCATTATTCAACCACCTTTGGAACACCGAAAAATCCTTCTTCGGATTCGGGGGCATTAAATAAAACTTTGTCACGACATTCACCGTCGGTGATTTCGTCCTTGCGAAGGGGCAGGGTGGATCGTGCAACGTTAGATAATGGTTCGACGTTATCCGTATCAACCTCTGATAATTGTTCAATAAATCCAACAATATTATTCATTTTTGGCAATAGGGCATCCAATTGATCGTCATTCATGCGGATACGGGCGAGACCTGCTACTTTTTTAACATCATCACGTGTGAGGGACATGTGTAATCCTTTTTAATTTTGAACTACAGAGAAATACAGAGGGAAACAGAGAAAATACTTATAATTTAATAATCTCTGTCTAACTTTGTTTATCTCTGTAGTTATTAATGATATTTATTATTAATGGCGTATCACCTGAAAAACAAGCCCGAAAAATGGATTTATCCTGCACGAATTTTATGTATGGATCATGGAACGCGCACGCTTGGCCTTGCGATTAGCAATGACCGCCAAACAATGGTCACGCCGATGGAAACAATTCATCGTACCAAATGGGCAAAAGACAGCGTCACGCTGGATAAAATTATCATGGAAAATGATATTGAATGCGTATTGGTTGGATACCCATTAAACATGGACGGATCAAAGGGGGCAAGGTGCCAGTCGGTTAAAGATTTCGTGATGTTGATGGAGGATACATGGCCAACCATGCCATTTTTCTTTTATGATGAGAGGTTATCCACCGCATCTGTGGATAAGTTTCTGGATAACGATATGAGTAAAACACGTGTTAAACGTAAAGAATTTAAAGACGCGCTGGCCGCACAAATGATTTTAGAAGAAGCGCTGGATTGGTTGCGATTGAATACACAATATTAATTTATATTGTCATCCTGAGGATAGAGAAGGATCTCATTCGATATGTGCCAGAGATTCTTCACTTCGTTCAGAATGACAATTCTTTAAAACCATTGCATTAATACATTACCGTTATCTTTTAACCACTGACGCGCATAATCGGCATCACCATCGGTTAAGTCATAACACACATCCCAAAATTTATTGGAATGGTCCATGTGTTTTAAATGAGCCACCTCGTGTGCGACAACATAATCGAGAATTTCTGGCGGTGCCATGATTAATCGCCAAGACAGCATGAGCCTTTTGTCAGTGGAACAACTACCCCATCGGGATTTTGTATCGCGTAGGTCGATTTTGGATATGGTTTTGCCAATACGGTTGGCTTTGTTCGTTGCCACGGGCTCAATCACCCTGCGGCATTCATCAATCATCCATCGTTTGAGATTTGATGTGGGGTCTGCGCGTGATGTTTTGATGATGATAGTATCGTCATGGCATTTGATATCTGTCGTGCGTTTGGTGTGATGTTCAATCGCAATCTCATGCTCAACACCTTGAAATAAAATATACGCACCATGTTTGATTTGAATTTTAGGCAAGAGGAGGGCGCTTTTATCCGCAATCCAATTCTTATTCGCCTTTAAAAATCGATCAATTTTCCATTGCATAGTCCATTTCGGAATCGTGAGTTTAATCACCCCCGATGATTGATCAACGCGGAGTGATAGACGTTTTGCGCGGGAGTTAACAAACGATACGAGGTTTTGATTTTGTGTTGTCATTCAATTCAATCATAACACCATTGGGAGGAAGTGTTCCAATTAACGCGGTTGCTAAAGTAAATTTTCCACGAGATGAAATCGGTAAGCCTTGATTATTTGGAATGCCCGTGACACCTGGAAATTTATCTAAATGTCTGAAATTGTGAATAATTCTATTCGTTAAATGAGTTGTGACGGCGTCGAAATTTTTTCGTTGTATCCATTTTTGAATATTCGGATTTGCATCTCGAAACAAACCCAAAGGAACATTGTGCTCTGTAAAAAATAAATATTCCATACGACCTAACCAATCTTGGAAGATTGGTGGTCTACCTTGGCAAAATTTATTTGTGAAATCACGGGTTATGCTGCCTTCCAAGGTTTTTTGCAATGTGTCTTCATTCATTTTTTCACGTAGTTTTGCAAGTTGTGTATAGACAGTTTCTGCATTACGACGTAGCTCATTAACTGCAGGTAATCCATCGCCACTAAAGGACACAATATTTATAAATGCTGATTTTACTTTTGATCGAACACGAGCGTTATAATTATATTCCGATCCATGATCCTTAATAAGATAAGGCACAAAATTTCGAATTTTTATGAGATAACACATGCTGAGCCCATAGCTATCAAATGCCTCAATCAGACTTTCATGATTTGCACAAAGTGCTGCTTGTGTCGGTTCTTCGTTTATATTTGCCGCGGCGGCTGGTATAAAATATTCTGTTACACCACTAGGATTTAATGATTCTTCTTCTTCAAAACTGGATTCCCCAGTCAGCAAATCATATGTTGTGGAAAGACTGATTCCTAAATCAATTTCACGTTTAGATAAATTTCTTAATATCCTCTCGCCATAGGCGCGTTGTGATTTAGTAATTATGCCGCTAACGTTATCTCCCATATCCCCATCATTGCAATCTATGGGAAATCAACGCAACACTATTTTTTCTTTTTTACACTTTTTATTTTTGTTTCCGGTGATGATGAATGTTGTTTTGCGACTTTGATTGATTTCACAATTGGTGTGTATTTTGTTTTATCAACTGTGCGGATGAAATCGGCGATGCGGGGTTGAATTTCTTCTCTCCAACGGCGACCGTTAAAAATTCCGTAATGTCCGACACCGTCTTGAGTGTGCGTGTATTGCATGTCTGCGGGCAGTTCAGTGCATAATGTATGCGCGGCCAATGTTTGCCCAGTTGCGGAGATGTCGTCTAACTCTCCTTCAACAGTCATCAGAGCCGTTTTTGTAATTTTTGTTGCATCAACATTATGAAGTTTGCCTGTTTTTGGGTCTTTCCATTTCATTTCACCTTTTGGCAATAAATGTTTTTGGAAGATCATTTCAACGGTTTGCAGGTAAAATTCGCTGGTTAAATCCATCACCGCCATATATTCGTCATAAAATTTACGATGACGTTGCGCGTCTTCGCCGTCACCTTGGATAAGATGTTGGTAAAATTTGAGGTGAGACCCCACATGACGATCCAAATTCATTTGCATGAAACCAGATAATTGTAAAAATCCAGGATAAACCTGACGACCCGCCCCAGGGTAATAAAAGGGCACGCTTGTCACAACAGTTTGTTCAAACCAACTGATGGGGCGTTCCTCGGCTAATTCAGTCACGGCCGTTTTCGAAACGCGTGGGTCAATTGGTCCGCCCATCAGGGTCATTGATTTTGGCGCAAATTGATCATCGTTGGCATTCATGACGGCCGCTGCCATAAATACGGGTACTGCAGGTTGGCAAACTGCAATAACATGCGTGTTTTCACCAGTGATTTTTAAATAATCCATCACATAGGCCACATAATCATCCAAATTAAATCGCCCTTCGGATAGGGGGACAAGGCGCGCATCATTCCATTCCGTAATGTAAACCTCGTGATTAGGTAATAACGCCTCAACCGTGCCACGTAATAATGTTGCGAAATGCCCTGACATCGGCGCAACGATTAAAATTTTGGGATCGTTACGTTTTATGTCACGTTTGAAATGCGTTAATGTACAAAATGGTTTTTCATCAATCGTGACCTCGGTCACTTTAACGGCTTTTCCATCGATTGTTGTTTCTGGCAAACCAAATTCTGGGCGTCCGAATTTACGGGTTGTGCGCTCAAACAATTCTGCACCGGCTGCTAATGTTCGTGCCGCAGGCATGTAGGCTAGGGGTGATAGAGGATTTTGCAGGGCGGCTTTCGTTGCCTCCGCCGCGAAGCGAGCAGGCGCCAGGGCCGTTTGAAACATATCGTAGACATGATAAAGCATATTAAATTCTTCCCAAATTTGTTGTGTTGCACAAAGTGTACACGAAAAAAGTGAATAAATCTTTCATTTTTCTTTATGCATGCAGTGATGAATGGCACAGTGATTTATGGGGTTTTTAAATGAAAATTTGCTGAGTGGTCGATTGGAAATTGTTTTATATGCTTTTTCCATGATGATTGGCGTTCATGCCGTTTTATTATTATTGGCGTTTGTATTAAAAAAAACACTCAACCCGTACCCCTTAATTGAAATTATTTTGAGGCCGTTTTTGGTTAAATTGATTGATAAATTGAACCGTGATAAGCGGAGCGATTTTGCGCTTATATTTCGTGGTGTATTGGTTTTTTTCATTATCGTGGCGTGTTTGACCGCCTATATTTTTATCATTCAAAAAGCCTTATATTTGGTTGGATATGCACAATTCACTCATATCATTTTAATGATGTCGGTTATGTCACCATTATTGATTATGAATGCGGTTTATCGACTCTCAAGTGATGAACCAAAAGAGGGATCATATAAATATATCGCGCAATCACTTAATCAAAATTTGATTATGACAGACAAGCATGGCTTGCGTCGCGCGGGGGGCAAGGCCATTGCTTTATCATTATCCCAATGGGTGATTGCGCCTATTTTGTTTTATGTGTTGGGCGACATTGAAGGCGCGTATTTATATATGGCCTTGAATTTATTTGTAAGGATTTCTAGTCGCGATAAGGGTGCGTTTACGAATATTTTCGGAATGGTCTATCGGTTGGCGAATGCAATCGCCAATGTCTTTGGTGTTTTAATTATATTCTTATCGTCTTTATTTTCGGCAGGTGGGAAACCTATGAAGGTCTTTAAGGCCTTTAAAATCCCATCAATGATGACAGAATCGGCAATCGCGTTCGCGCAAAATATAACATTGGGTGGTGCATACCAAAATCGATTGGGTGATACCGTCAAATCACCATGGGTTGGTGCGGATGGCGCAACCGCGAAATTGGAACATAAAGATGTTCTACGTGTTATTATTCAATATGGAATTTCAATATTTTTAATATTTGTTTTTTTATTAGGTGTGTTTTTATATCCATAAATATTGATTGTCGATGATGTTTTGTGCCATAGTGGTTTATGGTCAAAATGGTAAGAACAGAATTTAACCCAGCAGACAAAATAGAAGTACGCTCAACTTCTGGAGATTTATATCTATTACGTAGAAAAGATATAAAAAGAGTGTTCTTACCAACTATATATTCATATGCACAAATAATGATTTATAGATCTTCAGAGTTTTACAAAAACACAGCTGTTCGTTTGATTAAGGCCGAAGGTAGACTTGCTGTCTCTGAATTCTGGGTTGGATATGATATTGATGCCCCTAACCCAGAATTAGACGCGTTTGAAAGTGCGATGATAGAAAAAAATCCATATTACGATCCGATTATACATTTAGGTGGGGTCGTTAAGGGCGATCGTGAAAAACCACGTGACCAGAGGCCATCTCTGGGTTAAAACAAATACATGTCCATCATTGGTAAGCCGTTTTTAGATGAATTGCGTTCGCGATTAAAATTATCCGATATTATTGGTAATCGCATTGCCGTATCACGAAAAGGACGCGAATTTCAGGCTTGTTGCCCATTCCACAGCGAAAAAACACCGTCCTTTACCATTAATGATGAAAAGGAATTTTATCATTGTTTTGGATGTGGCGCACATGGTGATCATATTGGATTTTTAATGCGTCACGATAATATGCCGTTTATGGAGGCGATTGAAACCTTGGCAACGCAGGCAGGAATGCAGGTGCCAAAACCAACACCGCAAGAGCGAGAACGATTTGACCGCCAAGACCTGTATTATAAAATGATGGAAGACGCGGCCAAATACTTTACCGCGCAATTATTTGAGCCAAAAAATGCGGATGTCTTGGATTATGTGCGTGGACGTGGATTAAGTGATGAAACAATATCGGCCTTCCGCATGGGCTATGCCCCCGATGATGCGCAAGGGCTGCGTGCCTATTTGAAAAATAAAAAATATTCCGATCAGGATATGGTGACGTTGTGTTTAACCAAACAATCAACGCGCGGTACAGACGATTATTCATTCTTTCGTGATCGTGTGATGTTCCCTGTCATGGATAAAAAGGGCAGGGTGGTTGCATTTGGTGGTCGTGTGCTGCCAGAAACCATGCGCCCACCACAACCCAATTCAAATTTTACACCACCCAAATATATGAATTCGGGGGAAACACCGTTATTTCATAAGGGGCATTTGGTTTATAATATATCAAACGCGCGCGAGGCCGCGAATAATGGACAATCGATCATTGTCGCCGAGGGTTATGCTGATGTTATTGCCTTGGCTCAGGCTGGATTTAAGGGGTCGGTCGCGCCGTTGGGCACGGCGATGACAGAAACACAAATATCATTATTGTGGGATATGATTCCAACGCGTGAGGTGGATGATATTAAGGAGCCTATTTTATGTTTTGATGGTGATAATGCGGGTCAACGTGCGGCAATTCGTGCGATGGAACGCATTATGCCGATTTTGCGCCCTGGTGTTTCGGCACGATTTGCCTTTATGCCCCAAGGGCAAGACCCCGATGATTTAATTCGTGCCAAAGGGGTGAGTGCGATGCAATCCGTTTTGGATCAATCAATCCCATTGCACCACATGATTTGGCGGACATTGACCTTGGGTAAGGTTTTTGATCGTCCAGAACAGCGCGCTGCATTAATGGATGCGATTGATAAACAAATTTTACAAATTGCCGACCGCAATATCCAACAATCCTATCGTCAAATTTTAAAAGATAAATTTTACCAAAATTTTAGAGGTGGAAAGCGCCAATTTCAAAATAAAAATATGGCGCCTTCTATATCTTTATCCCGCCCAAATGCGAATCATGATTTACCAATTCGCCTTATTTTAGGGATGATTATCCGTCATCCACATCTCTATGATCAATATGAGGAAAAAATGGCGTCTTTTGATTGTGCAAATCCTGCTCTTGACGGGTTACGTCAGAATGTTATATCAATACTTTCTGATACAAGCGGCATCACCCATGATGAACTATCACAAGCCTTGGAAAATAAAGGCATA
>CAYGLI010000070.1:0-8332 GCA_964350795.1 uncultured Micavibrio sp. | reverse complement strand
AAATATTAAAGGCAATGAACCGTAAACATGACCGTGAACTCTATTTCGACATCATTGAAAAGTTCCGCAAAGTGCGTCCCGATATGGCGATTAGTGGAGATTTTATCGTCGGGTTCCCTGGTGAAACGGATCAAGATTTCGAAGACACAATGGATTTGGTCGAAAAAATCAAATATTCATCCGCCTATTCATTCAAATACTCCCCCCGTCCCGGAACACCTGCCGCAGGCATGGGCGGTTTAATCCGCGAAGATATTAAGGATGAGCGCCTGCAACGCCTTCAAACGCTTCTGAAACAACAAATGCGTGATTTCAACGAACAAACAATTGGCAAAGATATTCCTGTTCTTTTCGATGGCTATAATTCTGATAAAGGCCAATTGCATGGCCGCACAGAGTATAACCAAGCCATCCACGTGAAAGGCAATCAACGCCTTGATGGCCATATCGAAACAGTTCGCATTACAGGAACGAACGGAAAATCCTTGACTGGTGATATTGTTACAATTTAATAGTTTTATTAACTATTTCTGCTAAACTGGTTTTACATGACAAAAGATAACACTCTGTTTGACCTCTCTTCATTGTTGGATCACAAGGACGACCCCGTTGCCATTAAACGGACGCTGTGCGGTATCAACAACGAAAACCTGACTTTTTTAGAAAAAGAATTTGAGGCCAAAATTCAAAACGACTCACTCGGTTTCCTTCTATTGGGGGAAACAGGCAAATTATATCACCTACGTGGTATCTTAGAGGCATTGATACCACGTGCACGTAAGGGTGATATATCTGTTGATGATGTAAAGGCCGAGTTGGAACATATCGACATGAAGAAGGCCGCGACAATTGCGACGCAGAAATCAACATTAACCGCGCGTACATTTATGCAATCCGCCTTTATTGAATCGATGGCCAAAAATGATTTGATATTTGGTGTTGGCCCTGCAGGAACAGGTAAAACATATTTGGCCGTTGCCTATGCCGCGATGATGTTGGAAAAAGGTGATGTAAAACGTATTATTTTGTCACGTCCAGCCGTTGAAGCTGGCGAAAACTTGGGTTTTTTACCTGGTGACATGAAGGAAAAAGTTGACCCTTATTTGCGTCCTTTATACGATGCATTGCATGAAATGTTATCACCAGAGAAAACAGAGCAATTAATCGAAAAAAATATTATCGAAATCGCACCATTAGCATTTTTACGCGGACGTACACTGAAAGATGCCGCAATTATTCTGGATGAGGCGCAAAACACAACAACGGCACAGATGAAAATGATTTTAACCCGTATTGGTGAAAATTCAAAAATGATTGTCACAGGTGATCCAACACAAATTGATTTGGCGCCGCGCGTCAAGAGTGGCTTAAAAGATGCCCTTGATACACTGCGCCGTATCGAGGGTATGGGCGTTATTACATTTGGTAACCGTGATGTTATCCGTCATAAGCTTGTTTCCCAAATCGTACAGGCATACGACATGGCGCAAGCGCTTAAAAAATATGACTGATACACCAGACGATCCATATTATTTTCAAATTCAAAATGCAGAAATCACAATTGATGATGACGCTTGGTTGACCTTAACTGATTTAAGGCTATCAATTGAAAAAGTGATTAATGATGAACAATTTTCAATTCTTTTGACAAGTGATACACACATACAGCAATTGAATAAGGATTTTCGAGATATGGATAAACCGACAAATGTGTTGTCTTTTCCAGATGATGATGATGACTATTTGGGTGATATCGCGATATCCTACAAAACCCTTGAAAGAGAAGCGTTAGAGCAAGAAAAGGATTTTTATCATCACTTTACCCACATGCTTATCCACGGGCTTTTACACCTGAAAGGATATGATCACATGACGAATGATGAAGCCGATGAAATGGAATCGCTAGAAATTAAAATTTTAGCAGACATGGGTATAAAAAATCCGTATATATAGTTTTGAAACCATGAATGCATTTATCAAAAAAATATTTAAGCCGCGTGATACGCAATCTTTAAAAGAGGCCATCGAGGATTTAATCGAGGATCACGATGAGGATTCAGATAAAAACGGTCACCTTATAAATAATATTCATGAACGTGTTCTAATCACCAATATCCTTAAATTACATGAGGAAACGGTTGAAGATGTTATGGTGCCTCGCGCCGATATCATTGCCATTGAAAAGGACGCATCACAAGCAGACTTAATGGCATTATTGGCGGAACATCAGTTTAGCCGTATTCCCGTCTATCGTGAACAATTAGATGACATTATCGGCACAATTCATATCAAGGATATTTTGGCGCAATTGGCGTCGAGTAAAAAAATCGTTATCAAAGATATTATCCGTGAAATTCCAATTGTGTCTCCGGCCATGCCTGTGTCTGATCTAATTTTATTTATGAAAGAAAAACGCAAACATATGGTTTTGATTGTCGATGAATATGGAGGAATTGATGGTCTTGTAACCATTGGCGACATCATCGAAACAATTGTTGGTGAAATCGAGGACGAATACGACACATCAACACATAATATTTTGGTTGAAAGACAAGATGGAACAATTTTGGCCGAGGGCCGTGTTGAGTTGGACGAATTTGAAGACCAATTTGGGAAATTATTCACCGAGGACGAACACGAAGAAGCCGATACATTGGGCGGACTGGTCTTCATGCTTGCGGGGCACGTCCCTGCACGTGGTGAAATTATTACCCATGAAAACGGTATGGAATTTGAAATACTGGATGCGGGTCCGCGTCGCATTAATCGATTAAAGATACGAAATCTGGATAAGGCTCGTGAAGCACTTATTACTGAATAACCCTAAAACTTTATTATTCTGCCTTGGATGTTTATCCGCGCTTGCAATGGCGCCTGTATATTCATGGCCATTGATGATGATTGGCTATTGCGCCCTCCTCTACCTCCTTATTCAATCGACAACATGGAAACAGTCGGGACTATATGGATTTCTGTTTTTCTTTGGTTATTTTTTAGCGTCCCTTTATTGGGTGTCATCTTCGCTGTTTGTTGATTTTGATAAATGGTGGTGGGCATTGCCCTTTTCATTCATTGGCTTGCCTTTAATACTCAGCCTATTTCCAATGTTTTTTATTATCGTCGCCTCACATCTTAAAAAATACAGATCCATTATATTTATAATTGCCCTTATAATGGCTGATATTGCCCGCGGGCATTTGTTCACGGGATTTCCATGGAATTTGCCTGCACACACATGGGTGAATATCGATATAATGATGGCCACCCTTCCCTTTATTGGTCTATGGGGGTTAAACAGCCTGACTATAATTCTATTTTGTTTACCGGTCTTTATTCAAAATAAAATAACTCGTACCTGTTATATTATTCTATTGATTGGGCTAAGCTTTCTTTCATTTCCAAAAGATGGCTCAATGTCCCTGCCTCAAAATATATCATTGATACAGGCAAATATTCCACAACATGAAAAATGGGATCCTAAATTTATATGGCGTAACTTTGATCGTTATATTGAAATGAGCAATCAAACTATCCTAAATCAAGAACCGCAAATTATTATTTGGCCTGAAACCGCGATATCACAGAATTTTTTAAATTATAAGCAACCCTATCAGGAATTTCGAAATTTCCTCAAATCATTACCTGAAAACAGTATTCTGATCACTGGATATTTAAATTTTAAAGTTGATAAGGCCTATAATTCACTTGTTGTTTTTAATCGCGATGGTGACATGATTGCCCAATACGATAAGCATCACCTTGTTCCCTTTGGTGAATATATGCCATTTGGATTAGATACGATCACTGGATTTAGTAATTTTCAGGAAGGCGGTGCGCCAGAATTGATTCGCTTAGACAAACAAAACATCAATTTTTTACCTTTAATTTGTTATGAAAGTATTTTTCCACGTCACTCAAAGGCTGCAACCCAAGGTAGTATAATAATTCAAATAACGAATGATTCCTGGTTTGGAAACACGGCTGGCCCCTACCAACATTTTGACCACGCACGGTTGCGTGCTATTGAAAACAGAAGGCCATTTATTCGCCTGTCTGGCAATGGATTAAGCGGTGTAATCAATGAAAACGGCCATATTCAATCGCTTTCTCAGCTAAATAAAAAAGCCATTATTCAAAACAACCAATAGTGCATAAAAAATCATTATAGCTCTTTAAAATACCCTTTTCCATTTCCCTTATTTGTAAAAAGAACTTGATATGAACTATCTTTATTATGTATGCCTAGTGTGAACTGCATATAAATGTATGTAATCTCGATAATAAAAATAATAATATAGAGAAGAATGTAACAAATGAAGAAACTCGATTTAAAAAAGACAAAAGATAGCCCAGATGATAGGGACCGCGTTATCGGTCTTCGTGTGAAGGCCTATCGCGACATCAAAGGCATGAGTCAAACCGAATTGGGAGAATCTGTTGGTGTTACATTTCAACAAATTCAAAAATATGAATCAGGTAAAAATAAAGTCAGTGTTAGTAGGCTGATTGATATGTGCAAAATCTTGAATGTATCTTTGATGAATTTTGTGAGCGGGTTAGACAAGGCGGAAAATGCCCAAATTATTGCAGTTTCCGATGTTAAACAGGATAAAATTATCCATGACCCTGAACGCAACAAGGAGGCCGCAGAGTTATTAAAAATCTATAATTCTGTTGAGTCTG
The DNA here is from genome assembly GCA_964350795.1 of uncultured Micavibrio sp. Classification (GTDB taxonomy): domain Bacteria; phylum Pseudomonadota; class Alphaproteobacteria; order Micavibrionales; family UBA1664; genus UBA1664. The sequence continues at coordinate 3,649 of CAYGLI010000070.1, read as the reverse complement.
ATGAAGATCGCAAAGAAATCATAAATGTCCTTAAGGCACTAGCAACCGCGAAAAAGAAAAGATCGGCTTGACCATAGGGATACGGTTCACGCATTCTTGACGACATGACATCTTATATTTTCACATCTGAATCCGTGTCCGAAGGGCACCCTGACAAAGTTGCGGATCGTATCTCTGATTCCGTGTTAGATTTTTTCTTAAGCCATGACCCTCTGGCTCGCGTGGCGTGTGAAACCGCTTGCTTCAACGATAGCGTCATCTTGGGTGGTGAAATCACATCATCAAAACAATATAGTGATTCTGATTTGGAAACCTTGGTTCGTAATGCCGTCGATGATATTGGGTATCATGATACGGCATTCAGTGCAAAAAATCTTAAATTCCAAAATAAAATTATTGGGCAATCGGCGGATATAGCGCAAGGCGTCAATGCCGGCGAAAATAAAGATGAAGGTGCCGGTGATCAAGGCATCATGTTTGGGTATGCGTGCCGTGAAACAGATGCCTTCATGCCCGCTCCAATCCATTATTCGCACATGATTGTTCGTAAATTGGCAGAATTACGCAAGAATGGGATGTTACCCATGCTTGGCCCTGATGCAAAATCTCAAATATCAATGCGCTATCAAGATTCGAATCCTACAAATATCACCTCTGTTGTTTTATCTACTCAACATCAAGATGGCTTATCGCAGGATGACATTATCGATATTGTGAAACCCGTTATTATGGATGTCCTTCCCAATGAATTTATGACTGATAATATTGAATATCATATCAATCCGACTGGTCGTTTTGTGACGGGTGGGCCTGAGGGCGATGCGGGATTAACTGGTCGTAAAATTATTGTCGATACTTATGGCGGGTCTGCACCCCATGGCGGCGGCGCGTTTTCAGGAAAAGACCCAACAAAGGTTGACCGATCCGCGGCCTATGCCGCGCGTTATTTGGCGAAAAACATTGTGGCGGCTGATTTGGCGGAACGATGCACAATTCAGCTATCATATGCCATCGGTGTTTCACACCCCATTTCGGTGTATGTGAATACGCATGGAACGGGTAAAATTGAATGGCAAAAAATATCAAACGCTATTCAAAAATCATTAGATTTATCACCCCGTGGTATTCGTGAAACGCTTGGTTTAAATAAACCAATTTATGTTCCAACATCCGCGTATGGCCATTTTGGACGCAAGCCAACTAATGAAGGTCATTTCAGTTGGGAAAAAACAGATTTGATTGATTCCTTGCATAATAATTTGAAATAATTATAACCCTGTCATAGATGACAGACCACATTATCAAGCACAGATTTCATGGACGCCGTAAGGGGAAAACGCTTACGGCGTATCGTCAATCATTATTGGATGATGATTTACGGCATTATCAAATTGATACGCCGACAATGCCTTTTGATAATAATCATGAGACATGGTTGGAAATTGGGTTTGGGAATGGTGAATTTTTGTCCGCCATGGCTCAAAACAACCCTGATATTAATTTTATTGGGTGCGAACCATTTATGAATGGCGTTGCCGCCCTGCTCTCCTCAATCGAAAAACCAATTGATAATCTCAAAATCTGGCCAGATGATGCGCGAATTTTGATGGATGAAATTCCTGAAGGGTCATTGGATCGTGTGTATTTGCTCAATCCCGACCCATGGCACAAATCACGCCATGAAAAACGGAGATTTATTCAACAGGAAAATTTAGATCAGATTTCGCGTATTTTAAAACCTAATGGCTTATTCACCATGTCCACGGATGTTCCTGATTTGGCGGAATACATGTTTGACAAAACAAATGCGCATAGCAATTTTGAATGGCTAGATAAAACAGAGGACGATAAATTCACCCCTCCCACCGATTGGCCTATCGACAAAACACGATATATGAAGAAAGCATTGGGCGGCGAAGATATTTATTGGTTAAAGTTTAAACGTAAATAATTGCTTGCAATTTACGGTCACACCCCCTATATTCTAAGCATAACTTGATATTTTTTATTAGGTGGGCAGGAAACTGACCCGCCTTTTTTGATACTTAAAACGGAATTTTATGAGCGTATACGCTAACACTGCATTACCAAACCTTATTGACCCAGACGGACGTTTTGGGGATTTAATGGTTCCTGTCCTCGAGGATATGGGGTATCGCCTTATCCGCGTGGCATTTGGTGGTGTTGACCCAAAACGTGGTGCGATATTGGTTGTGTCGCTTGAGCCATCCGATGGATCAAAATTAAAAGTGGATGATTGCAAAATAATCAGCCAAACATTATCCGCCACATTGGACGTTGCCGACCCGATTACAGACAGCTATGTCCTTGAGGTTGGCTCGGCGGGGTTAAACCGTCCTCTATCCGACAAACGCGATTTTGAACGGTTTAAGGGATATGAAGGTAAATTTGAATGCAAACGTCCCGATGACAACGGACAAAGAAAATTCCGCGGTTTTATTGAGGACACCAACAATGAAGGTGTCACATTAAAAACCGAAGATAGAGGTATAGTGTTATTACAATGGCAGGATTTGACTGTTGCTCGGCTGGTTGCCAGTGACGAGTTATTGAAAGCCTTGCAAAGTAATAGCGTTTAGAGGTACAAAGACCATAATTCATCGATAAAAGGAGACAAAAGATGGAATTACTACATGTTGCTGAGGCCGTTGCCCGCGAAAAGCACATCGATAAAGAAATTGTTATTGAGGCGTTGGAAGAGGCCATTCAAAAGGCCGCACGCTCGAAATACGGATATGATAAAGACATCCGCGCAACAATTGACCGTAAAGCAGGAGTTGTAAGCCTAAAGCGATATCAAACTGTTGTCGATGCAATGCCAGAGCCTGAAGTTGACGAAAATGGCGAAGTGGATGAAACACAAGCAATCGGCCTTATTACATTGGCAAATGCCAAACGTTTAAAACCCGATGCCGCAATTGGTGATGAAATTATTGATGATCTACCACCATTTGATTTTGGTCGCATTGCGGCGCAAACCGCAAAACAAGTTATTATTCAAAAAGTTCGTGGTGCGGAACGCGAACGCCAATATGAGGAATATAAAGAACGCGTTGGTGAAATCGTTAATGGTATCGTTAAACGCGTTGATTACGGTAACGTCGTTATCGACCTTGGCCGTGCCGAGGGTTACATGCGTCGCGACGAAACAATTCAACGTGAGCCATTTAAAATTGGTGACCGCGTTCGTGGATATATCTATGACGTTCGTGAAGAACCTCGTGGGCCACAGATTTTTGTATCCCGTACACACCCTGGTTTCTTGGCTGGATTATTCACACAAGAAGTTCCTGAAATCTACGAAGGTGTAATTGAAATTAAAGCGGTTGCCCGTGACCCTGGTTCTCGTGCAAAATTTGCTGTCATGTCTAACGACCCTGGTCTTGACCCTGTTGGGGCTTGTGTTGGTATGCGTGGATCACGTGTTCAGGTTGTTGTAAACGAATTAGGCGGTGAAAAAATTGATATCGTTCCATGGTCACCAGACATTGCGACATTCATCGTGAATGCGCTGTCCCCTGCCGAAGTGTCCAAAGTTGTTTTGGACGAAGAAAACAACCGTATCGAGGTTTGTGTTCCTGATGAACAATTATCATTGGCGATTGGTCGTCGTGGACAAAATGTTCGC
>CAYGLI010000069.1:0-8437 GCA_964350795.1 uncultured Micavibrio sp. | reverse complement strand
CGAGATGCTCTACCAACTGAGCTAACCACCCCCGATAAGATTGAATAGGTTTAGCGCACTCTTTTTATAAAATCAACGACTAAAATGCATAAACAATAAAAAACGGCCATGAAATCATAGCCGTTTTTAAAAACATTAAAAAATGCAGTTAACTATTTGTTGTTAACAGCATCCTTAAGAGCCTTACCAGCAACGAATTTAGCTTGTTTAGAAGCTGCAATTTTAATTGCTTCGCCTGTACGTGGGTTACGGCCAGTTGTCGCTGCACGCTTAGATACTTTAAAAGTACCAAAGCCGATTAGTTTAACTTCATCGCCTTTTTTCAACGCTGTTGTAACAGCCTTGATTGTTGCATTCAATGCTTCTTCAGCTTTTGTCTTTGAAAGGTCAGCTGTTTTAGCAATTGTATCAATAAGTTCACTTTTGTTCATAATATTACCCCTAAGGTTAGTTACATTAAATTAAATGAATTCATAAAATTCATCACATTAATTTGCCCTCAAACCATTACAGAATAACAGTTTGAGACAAATGATGCGTTAATCATTGTCCTTTAAATCACCCTTGTCAATGATGAATTACGCCAGAATCCTTATTATCCGCGGATTTTGGTGAGGATAAGTCGCTATCCTTCTGTTTTTCCTTGGAAATCGGCGTTGGAATTTTTATCAAACTATTGGCTAAAACCTGTGAAATATTGGCAACAGGTATGATTTTCAGCGATTTTTTGACGTTATCTGGGATATCCGCGAGATCTTTTTCGTTATCTTGAGGAATCAATACCGTCTTAATTCCACCCCGTAATGCGGCCAACAGCTTCTCTTTTAATCCACCGATCGGCGTGACATAGCCACGAAGATTGATTTCGCCTGTCATTGCAACGTCGCGTCGAATATCAATGTCAGTCAATGCGGACACGATTGCCGTGACCATAGCTGCACCTGCGGATGGACCATCCTTTGGCACAGCACCTTCGGGAACATGAACGTGAACTGATTTTTCCTTTAATTCATCATAATCAATTCCGAATTCATGAGCGCGTGATTTTATGAGCATTTCAGCAACCGTGATCGATTCTTTCATAACGTCTTTAAGATTACCTGTAGTCGAAACTTTTCCATCCTTACCAGGCATCGTCACCGCCTCGATAGATAGCAAATCTCCACCTGCCTCGGTATAAGCGAGACCGGTTACAACCCCTACTCTGTCTTGAGTATCAACCTCACCATATTTATACTTACGGACACCCGCATATTTATCCAATGATTTCGGCGTAATTGAAACCTTTGATTTGCCCTTCATTAAAATATCCTTGATGGCTTTGCGGCATAAATTCGCAATTTCACGTTCCAAATTCCGCACCCCTGCCTCACGTGTGTAATAACGAATCAAATCACGAAGTGCCGTATCAGAGATTTTAAATTCGCCTTTTTTAAGGCCCGCAGCTTTCATTTGTTTCGCAAGCAGGTGACGTTTAACAATTTCTTGTTTTTCATCCTCTGTGTAACCTGAAATACGAATAATTTCCATACGATCTAGCAATGGTTGCGCCATATTTAAACTGTTGGCCGTACACACAAACATGACATCGGACAAATCATAATCCAATTCCATGAAATGGTCGTTGAATGTATGGTTTTGTTCTGGGTCTAAAACCTCTAACAATGCCGCGGCAGGATCACCACGAAAATCATTACCCATTTTTTCGATTTCATCCAAAAGAAACATGGGGTTAATCACTTCGGCCTTTTTCATGCCCTGAATGATTTTTCCTGGCATCGAACCAATATAAGTACGCCTGTGTCCACGAATTTCACTTTCATCGCGCACACCGCCTAATGACATACGTACAAATTTACGATTTGTTGCCTTGGCAATTGATTGCCCCAATGATGTTTTACCAACACCTGGGGGGCCAACAAGGCATAATATAGGCCCTTTGACCTTATCCGTGCGTTGTTGAACCGCCAAATATTCCAAAATGCGCTCTTTAACTTTTTCCAGACCATAATGGTCCTTATCCAAAATTGCCTTAGCCTTTTTAATATCCTTGTAAACACGAGATTTCTTGCCCCATGGCACTGATAATATCCAATCCAGATAGTTGCGCGATACGGTCGCCTCCGCAGACATTGGTGGCATTTGCTTTAATTTCTTCAGCTCTTTTTCCGCTTTTTTGCGGGCTTCTTTGGATAATTTTGTATCCTTAACCTGCGCTGAAAGCTCCTCCATCTCATCAACAGCCTCGTCATCTCCATCATGGAGTTCTTTCTTAATCGCCTTCATTTGTTCATTCAGGTAATATTCACGCTGTGTCTTTTCCATTTGTTTTTTGACACGCGTGCGTATTTTCTTCTCAACAACCAATGTTCCTGTTTCTTTTTCCATGAACTGGTAAATCATTTCAAGACGCTCAGCCGTGCTCAGCGTTTCTAATAACTTCTGTTTTTCTTCTAATTTCAACGTCAAATGCGATGCAATTGTATCGGCCTGTTTGTTAATATCCGTAATTTGATTGACGGAGACAATCACCTCTGGCGGGATTTTCTTATTCAATTTAACGTAGTCTTCAAATTGCTCAGAAACTGTCTTGGCCAAAACCATCAACTCTTCACTATCAGTTGACTGCGTCTCAATAACCTTGGCCTTTGCCGTCATATAAGCGTCTGCGTTAACAAGATCTTGGCATTGAATACGCTCACCACCTTCAACCAAAACCTTAACCGTACCATCGGGTAATTTTAGTAATTGTAAAATTGTTCCAATCACACCTGTTTTATATAAATCATTTGGTGTTGGTTCGTCCTCAGATGGCTGTTTTTGCGTTAGGAGGATAATTTTTTTATCCCCCTGCATCACAACATCCAATGCGGCTACAGACCTATCACGCCCCACAAATAACGGCACAATCATTGATGGAAAAACCACAATGTCACGTAGCGGTAAAACAGGTATAGAATTAAATTCAGTCATTTTATCTTATCTTTCGTTTTATCATTTGATCAAAACATGAAACATCCACCCTATCAATAGGCATAGACGTTTAAGTTATAGTTAAGATATGCCATTCATTACAAAAAAAACAAGGGGCAAATAAATGCCCCTTTAATTTCTATTTATTTTTTATCATCTTCTTTTGGTTTTGGAATGTCATCGCGGGTTGCAACAACATGGTCAATCAAACCGAATTTTTTTGCCTCTGGCGCGGACATAAATGTATCACGCTCCATGACCTTTTCAATTTCAGTTAATTTTTGGCCTGTATGATGAACATAGATATCGTTCAATTTCTTACGAAGTCCCAAAATTTCACGCGCTTGAATTTCAATATCTGTTGCCTGTCCCTGTGCACCACCTGATGGTTGGTGAACCATCACACGTGAATTTGGCAACGAAAAGCGCATTCCTGGCTCTCCAGCTGTCAACAACAATGATCCTGCAGACGCCGCCTGCCCCACACAAACCGTTGAAACCTTTGATTTAATATATTGCATCGTGTCATACATTGCAAAAGCCGACGTCACAACGCCCCCAGGGGAATTAATATAAAATGAAATTTCCTTATTTGGATTTTCAGATTCCAAAAATAACAATTGAGCACAAATAAGTGATGAGACAGTATCATTCACACCGCCCGTAAGGAAAATAATGCGTTCTTTAAGTAAGCGCGAGTAAATATCAAATGATCGTTCACCACGTGCCGTTTGTTCAATCACCATGGGAACAAGTGTGTTGTTATATACCTCGAGAGGATCTCTATCCATTTTATTTTCCTTTTATTAATTTGAATCGTTGGGTAAAGGATAAGAGGTTTATGATGTAGTGGCAAGACATCATCAAAAATTATTAATTTGACAGCAGCTTATAATTTTATGTATTTATAAATTAACAAAGGAAAAATTATTATGGGTATGAAAGATTTTGCTGACGCCGTCATGGAAATGGTTAACGTTGCCATTGAGCAATCCACGCCAGACCAACGCGAAGCATGGATACGTGACCAAGTTACTAATGGATTTAAGGGGACAAGCATGGAAGGTAAAGAAGACGACTTTCTGAACAGCGGAGACCCTTTAACAGTTTTAGAAACAGCCAGAATCAATCCAAGCAGTTTTAAATCAATGATTGTTCTAGGAAATCAAGCTATTGAAGATTCAAAGAAGCATGCTTCAACTTCATTAAAAACGAATACCATTAAATAAAAAAATTCCCGCAAAAGCGGGAATAGTTGAATTTAATTCTCAAGCAGTTGATGTTATCACTTCTTAGTCGTCGTTTTCTTTTTCGCAGGTGCTTTTTTCTTTGCCGTTGTCGATTTTGATTTTTTTGCTGTCTCTGAAATCACGTCATCATCTGCTGTTAATTCCTCAACGGACATTTTCTTTTCTTTAACATCCGCAAGTTCCACAATGAAATCCACTGTTTTTTCTTCAAAGATTGGCGCGCGCAGTGAATCAAGTGCATTTTTATTCTTTTGATAAAATTCAAACACTTGTGCTTCTTGGCCAGGATATTTCTGCGCCTCAGCCATGACTGCCTTTTGCAAATCATCCTGTGTGACCTTCACGTTATTTTGCTCACCAATTTGTGACAAAACAAGACCAAGCTTCACACGGCGTTCGGCAATCGCATGCAACTCTTCTTTTTCCTTATCATCAATATGTGAATCTTTACAGTCATGATCCTTACCTTCCGCATGCATTTGTTGATGACGCTCATTTTCCATTTGCTTAATAATCATCTCAAATTCTTGCTCAACCATCATTTCAGGCAGATCAAATTTATGGCCTGCGTCCAATTGATCCAACAAATCACGCTTTAATTTCATGCGCGTAAATTGTGCATATTCACCTTGCATTTGTTCGCGCAAAATATTTTTTAACGCCTCAAGGTCTTCGATCCCCAATTTCTTAGCCAAATCATCATTTACTGATGCGTCTGTTTTTTCATGAATTTCATGGATATGGCATTCAAATACGGCCTCTTTTCCTGCCAATTCAGCGGAACCATAATTTTCAGGGAAGGTAACTGTTACGGTGACATCATCACCAGCCTTCTTACCAATTAATTGGTCTTCAAACCCTGGAATAAATTGTCCATCACCAAGGCCAAGGTTGAACTTCTCACCCGCCATACCGTCTCGTTTTTCACCATCGACGGATCCATCAAAATCAATAACCGCGATATCACCTTTTTTGGTTCCACGCTTTGTTGTGATTGGTTTGCTGTCTGAATTTTGTGACGCAATACGGTTTAGCGCATCTTCAAGTGTTTTGTCATCGACGTCGGCCACTGGCTTGGTTAATTTCAGTCCTTTAAAATCCATCAGTTTGAATTCAGGCATGGCCTCAACTTCCATTTTGAACTCAAGGTCCTTGCCTTTTTCAAAGGATGTAATCTCAATTTTTGGTTGAGACGCTGGCTTTACCTTATTGTCATTCAATACTTTTTGAGATTCGGCATTCACAACTTGTTCTAAAATTTCACCCATTATGGCATCGCCATATTGTGCTTCAACAACATTCATTGGCGCTTTTCCTTTACGGAAACCCTTCATTTGAACGGTCACGGCGATTTCTGACAAACGTGTTTTCTTACGCTTATCCATATCCGCGGCAGGCACGGTACAAACATAAACGCGTTTCAATCCTTTATTTTCAGTTTCTTTTGCAGTCACAGCCATTTTATATAGTCCTTTAATTAATTTATAATGCCCCTCTATTAACGCAGATTACATGACGGTGCAAGGAATAATGATATCAAATTACAGTCCAAGACAATCAATTATCGTTGCAAACCCTACTTTTCATCTTCTAATTGTTTTGCAACCGCATTTGGTGATGTTGTTCTACGGGCGATCAGACTGTATGCGGCGGGGACAATGAATAATGTGAATAACGTTGCCGCCATCACACCCCATAGGACAACGATACCAATGGATTCACGTGTTTCGGCACCGGCACCACTCGTGATAATTAATGGAATTGTCCCTGCAATCGTTGTGAGACCTGTCATCAAAATCGGGCGGAAACGAATTTCACAGGCCTCGATAATCGCCTTGGAAAAACGCATGCCCTCATCTCGTAATTGATTGGCAAATTCTACAATTAGGATACCATTTTTCGCGGCCAATCCGACCAACATAATCAATCCAATTTGCGAATAGATATTCAATGTCCCATCAAACAACCATAAGCCCAACAAACCGCCACCAGTTGCCAGTGGCACTGTCAACATAATGACCATGGGATGGATATAGCTCTCAAACTGTGCCGCCAAAACCAAAAATACAACAGCAAGCCCGAGGAGGAACACAAATATAATCGAACTACCTGATGTCATGAAATCACGGCTTTGCCCTTTATAATCAATCACGGCGGTATCGGGAAGATGTTCGCGAACCAACCCTTCAAGATGCTCCAGTGCCTCGCCCAAAGCATAACCATCGGCCAAATTCGCCTCTAATGTAATGGCACGGATACGGTTATAGCGTGACAATGTTTCCGCCGCGCCATATTCACTGATGCTCACTAAATTGGATAAGGGAATCAATTCACCTGTCGTATCGGATCGCACATAGATACTTTGAATGTCGCTGAATGATGTTTGGATGCTTCGCTCACCTTCAATGGTGACATCATATTCCTCTCCATTTTCAAGATATGTTGTGACATTTTTTCCACCCATAAGCGTTTGGAGTGTTTCACCAATTTCGGTAATGCTGACACCTAGTGACGCAGCGCGGTCGTAATTCACAGTAAAATCAATTTGTGGGCGGGTTTCTTTATAATCACTATCCAGCCCCTCAAATCCTGGATTATTTTCTTCAACTTTTTCAATAATAATATCACGCCACTGCGCCAATTCTTCATACGTTGAACCACCAAGAACAAATTGAAGCGGTTTTCCTGTTCCACCGCCAAGCCCTTGGCGCATAATAGGAAAGGCGCGCACACCTGGAAGAAATGATAATTTTTCACGAACTTCATCCATAATGATAAAGGCTGAGCGTCTATCGGCCCAATCTTCCAAAATAATAATGACGAAACCACTGTTAAAATTTTCAATATTTCCAAATCCGCGCGGTGCACGCACAAGCAACCTTTTGAATTCACCACTTGTTACATATGGCATTAAGGCCGCTTCGATTTCATCCATATATTCTTCGATATAGTTATAGCTTGCCCCCTCAGGCGCACTAACGCTAATAAAAAATGCGCCACGATCTTCTTTGGGTGTGAATTCTTGTGTGACGTTGGGGTATAGCCATGCCGTGCCACCAACCAATAATGCAAATACCGCAATCATAATCATTGGAAAACGGATGCATTTTACAAGCAACCACATATATCCACGACGCAGAACATTGAACCCTTTATTAATTTTTTCCAAAACACGATTGGGTTTTTCGGATTCTGATCTTTTCAATATTTTTGATGCCAAGGCGGGGACAAGTGTTAAGGCCACAATAGATGAAAACACAACCGCTGATGCAATAGTTAACGCGAATTCTGTAAATAATCGTCCAACATCGCCCTCTAAAAACGTTATCGGCACAAACACCGATACCAAAACCAATGTCGTTGCAACAACGGCAAACCCAACCTGACGCGCCCCGCGATATGCGGCGACCAGTGGCGTTTCACCCTTTTCATTCATACGCCTGACGATATTTTCCAACATTACAATGGCGTCATCAACAACCAACCCAATTGCTAAAACTAAGGCCAGCAACGTTAAAAGGTTGATCGAAAACCCAAACGCAAAAATCATAATAAACGATGCAATAATGGATACGGGCACGGTAATGGCTGGAATAATCATCGCGCGTAAACTGCCTAGGAAAATATAAATTACAAAAACAACACACCCAATGGCGATAAATAATGTTTTATACACCTCGGCAATCGATGCCTTAATAAACACAGCGGCATCATAACTTTGTGATATCGCCATACCTTCGGGCAGGTTTCTTTCCAATCGTGCTGTTAAGGCCTTGGTCGCGTCCGACACATCAATGGTGTTGGCGGTTGATTGTTTAATCACACCAATACCGACCATGGGCACACCGTTTCCACGGAACATGATTCGGTCTTCCTCAACGCCCTTTTCAACACGGGCGACATCACCAAGGCGAACAAGATAACCGTCATCGCCGCGATCTAAAACCAATTTGGCGAAATCTTCTGGCTTTTGAAATTGTCTCTCTACCCTTGCCTTGAAAATACGTTCATCCGATTGCAAGCTTCCTGCGGGCAATTCAACATTTTCGGCGCGAAGGGCACGCTCAACATCTCGTGCGGTTAAATTGCGCGCGGCCAATGCTTGCCTGTCTAACCAAATGCGCATGGCATATCGCAATCCACCACCGACACGAATACGGGCAACGCCGTCCAATGCCGAATACTGGTCCACCAAGACCCGTTCCGCGTAATCG
>CAYGLI010000068.1:0-8632 GCA_964350795.1 uncultured Micavibrio sp. | reverse complement strand
GAATTCCCCTTATAGTTAAAGTATATTCATAATAAATGAGAAAATCAAAAACTATCAATTTGAATTTATATCAAATTCGAAATTAAAAAATTCTATCTGTCGTTACCATATGCTATAACTGAAGACATGAAAAATATTACAAGCATTCTTCTTGCGCTTATTCTCGCATTTGGTCTGGTTGCAACAGGGCAATTGATCAAAGACGGCCTGATCGCCATTAACAGTGCCGACCGGTATGTGACCGTCAAGGGATTAGCAGAACAAGATGTACAGGCCGATTTGGCAATCTGGGCGATACAGTTTAAGGTGGCTGATAACATTTTAGAAACTGCAAAAACTGAATTAAACCGGCAAAATCAACTGATTGAAATTTTTCTAAAATCAAACGGTATTAAAGATGAGGAAATATCCAATAATCGCATTACGATCAGCGATGCACGTGCCAATCAATATCAAGGTAACCGTGTCGCCACGCGCTATGCCATTGATAAAACGATTCTGGTGCGGACAAATAATGTTGAGGCCATTCACGCCGCATCTCAAAAAATTGGTGACTTAATCAACCAAGGTGTTTTGATTGGTTATAACTCGATACCACAATACAGCTACACCAAACTTAATGATATTAAGCCCGCGATGATTGCTAAGGCCACACAAAATGCGCGTGCCGCCGCACAACAATTTGCCAATGATTCAGGCGCATCGGTTGGTGCAATCAAATCGGCCAACCAAGGATATTTCTCGATCAATGCTCGTGATAATATTAATGGCACACCATCCAGCGCCGCGTTAGAAAAACGTGTTCGTGTCGTTTCAACTGTGCAATATTACATCAATGACTAAAATTTTATCAAATATCAAAGGCATCATCTGGGATTTGGATGATACATTATACTCTGTCACTCCCGCCCTTCAACAATCGATGCGCGAATCCGTTGCGCGTGCGGTTGTTAAAATGGGGTATGATATTACGTTTGAAGACGCGTTAACCTTAGCAGAAGAATCTCAGGCAAAACACCGCATGACGGTTCAATTGCTCATTGAAAAATTTGGCATTGAAAAACGTGATTTACATTTGCCATTTCACGCGGAAATGGACCACACGGTCACTAATGCGTGCCCTGACTTGCCCTTGGCATTTGCGTCAAACCCACAAATCAAACATGTTTTAATGACCCATGCATCGCGTGATTGGGCGTTGCGCATGCTAGACCATTTAGGCATCGCTGAATTTTTCGAAGGTCACGCCATCATGGGTTTAGAGGATGTTGATTTCAACCACAAACATGAATCCGATATTGTGACAAAACGATCTTTGGAAATTTTAGGAACGAACCCCGAGGATACAGCCTTTGCCGAAGATCGCGATTGGAATTTAACAATTCCCCATAAAATGGGCTTAACAACCATTTTAATTGATCACCCCTCACAACCGTCCACCCCAATTGGGCACGTTGATTATCGTTTCCCCCGCGCGGCAGATTTCCTAAATGAAATTGGACAGGAACAAAAGCGGCATGCTATATGTTGATATAGTATGAAAAACATCAATGATATTATCGATAAAATTAATCAATCTGCTGATTTTGACACGGCGTTCAAAACATTAGAAAATGCCAAGACGCATTATGGGTTTGATAATTTTTTATTCACTAAAATAAACACCCGAAATTCACCTACTATTTTTAATGTTGAGTTGTATAAAGGCGATTATCCCGTTGAATGGAGCGAACGATATCTTGAAAAATCGTATTTTTTTATCGACCCTGTTGCCAAATTAATGTTGGCAAATCATGCTCCCTTTTTCTGGAGTAAGGCCGTTGGCGCAATAGCCCCTGATCAAGAAACCATAGAGATGATGCACGACGCCACATCCTATGGATTATGCGACGGTGTCGGACTATGCTATCTCAAAAATCAAGGCAATCTCTATACTTTGTCGTTTTCTAAAAAAGAGATGATTGAAGATTATGACGACTCTGTTCTGGCTGATCTCTATTTAATCGGCAGTCATTTTATAAGTGCATACGAAAAGTTCAACCATCATCAAAAATCCTCTGATATTGAATTGAGCGCACAAGAACAAAAAATTGTGACTTTTGGCGCTATTGGAAAAACTGATTCTGAAATTGCACAAATAATGGACATCAGCGTGAATACAATTCGATATCACTGGAAAAATATTTTTGAAAAATTTGAATGTTATGGACGTGTCTTTGCAATTATTCAGGCGTTGAATTTAGGATTATTGGATCAAAGTATTCTTAAGGTTACTACCGAGGTTGGTAGTTCCGAAATATTTCATAAAGCAGTATAGTAAAACAACATACAAGTGATCAGTAGAATCATGGTGTTACACTCCTTCCAATCAGAGCCTTTTGGCTCTGATTTTTTATCTGAATAACTCTGGCTTTATCCGTGACCTTTTCCCCCTAAAATCCCATAATGGACTATGGTTTCAACATTCTGGTTCTTGATGAAGACGTTTCTGCTGGTCACGCTTTTGATGTGGGTGATGACCATCGGCGGTACAATCACGATTAATTTTAATCATTATAATCTTTCAACAACCATGGGTGTATTTTTGGTGATTTCGGCAATTGGGTTATGGATTTTTTCAATCCTTATGCGCGCTATCCAATCTGTTCTCAACGCCCCAAAAACCATTGCGATTTATCAGGAAAAATCCCATCATAAAAAAGGATTACAGGCATTGGCCTATGGTTTATCCGCCGTTGCCGCCGGTGATATTCGTATGGCCGATTATTATACCAAACGCGTTCGACGATTTTTAAAAAATGATTTTGGTTTAACGGCATTGCTTGAGGGGCTAAGTGCCCGATTATCGGGGAATGAAAAACAAGCGCATAAATCATTTCAAAAATTACTCAATCATCCTGAAACCTCGTTTTTAGGGTTAAAGGCATTATTGCAAACCGCGTTGGATAAGGGTGATTTACGATACGCACGTATCTTGGTTGAGCGTGCCTATGACCGACATCCAAAACAATCATGGGTTTTGCAATCCTATTATGATTTGGAAACACAATCAGGGCGATATGATAATGCCCTTGCCCTCCTTAAAAAAATGGTGGCCAATGACGTGTTCAATAAAGACCAAGTCAACAGAGAGCGCGCGGCACTCTATCTGGCACAACATGATTTTGCCAAGGCCTATAAGGCATCATCAAAATCATTGCCTGTATGTTTAGAATATTTGAGCGCACTCGCCGAAAAAAATAAACGGCGGAAATCAATCAATATCATTCAAAATATTTGGCGATATCATCCCCACTCTCAATTATTGGATTTTTGGATTAAATACGCCCCAAAAAAGGCAATTAGCAATCCAAACCTAATGGCATCATGGATTGAGGATTTGTATCATATGAATTCGGATAGTGCCGCATGCGCGCTTTATTGCGGAGAATCCTTGGTTAAATTGAGGCAACCTGATCAGGCCAAGCGATTTATCAACACGGCCATTACATTGAAACCAACTATGCGCGCCTATCAAATCATGCATCAAATTGACCCGATTGGCGGATGGATTAATAATGTGCCCAATGCCCACCCCGATGAATGTTGGATATGCACACGAACACGAAAAATTTATTCCAAATGGCAACCCGTTTCAGATGGCAAATATTTCAACACCATCATATGGACGTATCCTGATGGTTTGTCCAATCAATTATCAAACCATGACCACGGCACATTAAACAATTTGCTCTAACCGAACCTCAATCGAGGTTAGCATTGCAAAGCTGACATCATCCGCATTTTTGATTTTTTGAACCATGCTTATAATGGGGTCAAGCGCACGCTGATTTTTCTCAACCCAGTCATTAACGGGGTTAATTGGGCATTTCTTTGTACCACAAACCTCGCGCACAACACGTTTCGCCATTTCCGCCTGTGTCACATAAAAACGATCAACAATTGCCTTTAATGTCTCCGCCTCCCACCGAGATTCAGGATCAATTTCGCGCGCTTTATCACGCAACCATACGAATGAAAATGTCTCATTTAATCCGAAATAAGCTTTCGCCACCGTCGTTAATTCATGTTTTTCTTGATCGCTAATACGAATGATATCGCACGCTGTATTCATAATTGGTAACAACGCCAATTGATTTGCCAATTGTTTTGGAAACCCTTTATCAATCAATGAATTTTCTCGGTCTTCAATAAAGTCATGTGTCGATTGTGGAACAACATTATTAATTGATTTCATTAATTTTTCGACTGATTTTTTGTATAGATCACCTAATTTCACCAATTGGGATTCTTTTAAATTTTCGGCGCGGTAATGTTTTAAAAACCATGTTGATGCGTAATCAATAAATGATGCGATGGAATCCAACGCCTTGATTTGTTCAATCGCAGGAACCTTATTATCAAGCGATTCAATTTGGCCATATAAATCACGAAGGCCAAAAACCTCGCGGACAACAAAATACACACGCGCAATTGTGCATGCGGGTGCACCGGTTTTTTCAACCTGATTCATCACATAGGTTGGCCCCATCCGATTAACAATCGAATTGGCCATTTGTGTTGCAATAATTTCACGGTGCAATCGATGATCATTCATATATTTCTCATACTTTGATGTCATCAAATCAGGAAAATATGATGTTAACCAATCATGGAATGCGGGATCATCGGGCAGGTTACTATCCACCAAATCCTGAAATAATTTAATTTTTGTATAGGATATCAAGGTTGATAATTCAGGCGTGGTTAAACCCTTCTGATCTTTTGATCTGGCCTCAATCGCCGTATTGGATGGTAAAAATTCGATATCTCTATCCAATCCAAAGTTTTTTTCCAAATGGTCAATCAATGCCGATTGATTGGGTAATTTATCATATGAATTATGCGCCGCAACCGATATGGCCTGTGTTTGTTGATAATTATTGCGTAATACCAATTCACCAATATCATCCGTCATTTTTTCCAAAATTTTATTGCGTTCCTTCACGCTTAATTTTGAATCTTGCATAATTTGTTGGAATAAAATTTTGATATTCACTTCCAAATCAGATGAATTCACACCGCCCGAATTATCAACGAAGTCGGCATAACACTTCACACCCAGAAGACTCATACAAATACGCGCAGCATGAGTTAATCCCAGATTTGCGCCCTCACCAATCACCTTGGCACGAACCTGATGCGCGTCAACGCGAATATTATCATTCGCCTTATCGCCAACATCGGCGTGCGATTCATTTGGTGCCTTAATGTATGTGCCAATACCGCCAAACCATAATAAATCCGTATCCGATTTCAACATGGCGTTCATTAATTCCAATGTTGAGCATTCGCGTTTATCTATGCCAAAACGCGATTGAATTTCAGATGTTAATTTTAATGATTTGTCTGACCGTGAATAAATTTTTCCACCCTTGGATAATAATTTTTGATCATATTCATCCCATCCTTTGACGGCCTTGAACAATCTCTCACGCTCTTTAAATGATGTGTCCAGATTCGGATTAGGGTCACAGAAAATATGAAGGTGGTTAAACGCACCAATCAACCGTATTTTTTTAGATAGCAACATGCCGTTTCCAAAGACGTCGCCACCCATGTCACCGACGCCAATCACGTCAAATTCTTCCTCCTGAATATTTTTACCCAATTCGCGGAAGTGACGTTTCACGGATTCCCATGCACCCTTGGCGGTAATCCCCATCGCCTTATGGTCATATCCTGCTGATCCGCCCGAGGCAAAAGCATCCCCTAGCCAAAATCCATAGTCATTGGCCAAACCATTGGCGATGTCGGAAAATGTTGCCGTGCCCTTATCCGCCGCAACAACCAAATATGGATCATCACCATCATGGCGAATGACATCTTTTGGTGGAACAATTTTTTTACCATCAATATTATCCGTGATGTCCAACAGGCCAGAGAGAAAAATTTTATAACATTCAATGCCTTCTTTTTGAAATGCCTCACGCCCACCAGATTGCGGTGGGTTTTTCACTACAAATCCACCTTTTGAACCGACAGGAATAATCACCGCGTTTTTGACATTTTGCGCCTTCATTAATCCCAAAACTTCGGTACGGAAATCCTCGTGACGGTCTGACCATCGCAACCCTCCGCGTGCAACCTTTCCACCCCGTAAATGAATACCCTCCACACGCGGTGAATATACAAAAATTTCAACATGGGGTTTGGGCAGGGGCAGGATATCGATTGATTGGCTGTCTAATTTAAACGACACATAAGATTTATTTTGAAAGAAATTTGTCCGTAACGTCGCCTTCATAATTTGCAACATGGATCGTAAAATTTTATCATGGTCAAACGACGCAACATCTTCTAATTTTTTCAGAATTTTCTTTTGATTGGATGACATTAAATCCCTGCGCTTGTCATCATTATGAAGGGGTTTATGTGCGCCATAAAAATATTCCAACATTAAATCGGCAATATCTGGGTGATCCGTCACGGCCTGCATCATATACGCAGGAGTATATTGGATTTTTGTTTGGCGCATATATTTCACCATGGCGCGTAAAATTAAAACGTCACGCCATGGCATTTGCGCCTTGGCTATTAACGCGTTTAGGGCATCATTTTCGGATTCTTTATTCCATATGGCGCGCAAACCATCCTCAAAAACATCCTTGATATCCTTAATCGGTTTTGCATGATTAGGGTTTTTATATTCAATATCAAAATCATGGAGCCATATAATTGTGCCATCGATATTAATTTTAAACGGTTTCTCGGCAATCACATTCAAACCAAAATTTTCCAAAATTGGTAATATGTCCGACAATGTTACAGGCGCATTTGGATGATAAATTTTTAAATTTAATTTATGTTTTTCCGCCCCTGGATCCTGATACAAATCCAGCGCAAATTGTTTATCCGCTAATACATCTTCTAACTTCAAAATATCCTGATAAGCCTCAATTGCATTTGCCTGTGATTGATATCCCACAGGAAAGGCATTCTGATATTTTTTCGATAATGCCAAGGCCGCCTTTTCCGCCTTGGACTCATGCAACAAAACCTCGCGCATCCGCTCGCCCCAACTGCGTGCGGTTTCAACCAACATTTCCTCTATTTTCTTATGATTGAATTTTTTATCTAAATTATCCTCGGATAAATTCACGCGGTAGATAACACGCGCAAGCGGGCTGTCATCTAAAACAGTGAAAAATGCCTCGCACGCGCCGCCAAATTCGGCCTCTAAAATATCCTGAACACGCAAACGCAAATCCGTTTCATATTTTTCACGAGGAATATAAACCAAGCACGATACGTAACGTTTAAAAGGGTCCTCCCTAACATATAATGCAACCTTTGGTTGCTCCTGCAAGGCCATGATAGACACGGCGTATTTATGCAACAATGACACATCAATTTGAAATAATTCGTCACGTGGATATTTTTCCAAAATATGCATCAGGGCACGATAATTATGGCTGTTATACCCATAACCCGTTTTCTCTAAAACCTGATTCACCTTGTCACGCAAATAGGGAATATCCTGAATAGACCGTGAATAAGTGACCGATGTGAACAACCCAATAAATAATTTTTCACCTGTGACATTCCCATTTTTGTCGTAGGTTTTGATGGCGATGGCATCCATGGGCACTTTGCGATGAACGGTTGATCGTTTGTTCACCTTGGCAATTGTTAAGGTTGGTTGGTTTGCGCGTCTTTTTTGCAATTCGGCAGGTAAATTTTGACGTGTTTTATTGATGTAAACTGGTTTTTTGGCATCACTTAACAACCCTAATCCAGCGCCCTTGACAATGTTAGATTCAACTATATTACCCTTTGTTTTAAATTGATATTCGCGATAACCAAGCAAAGTAAAATTATTCTCATAAACATAGTTAAGAAACGCCTTATATTCATCAAACAACTTGTGGTCTGGTGCTTTTTTCGTATTATCCAACTCGGTGATAATGTCCTGAACCGCGGCGCGCATTTCCTGCCAATCTGCCGTTGCAAATTCGACATCTTTAATAACATCAATGAATGTGTTTTTTAATTTTTGCGCGCGCGTTTCACCCAATATCCCTTGAAGGGTAAAAATTAGAAAAGACTCACGTTTGCTATCACCCTGATCTTTTTTGGTTTTTACTTTTAGAGATTGTAATTGCCCGGCCTTTGTTCGCTCCACCAATAATGTATTGTGTAATATGCCCTCAATTGAATATTTCGCATCAACGCATTCCGCCGTGATGGAATCAATTAAAAACGGCCTATCGTCCGTGACAACAACAACCAATGTTTGGTCATGCTTATCTTTATCATTGGCCTTGGTCGATGGAACAATAATCACTTTTGTCTCTGATGGTTTGCGCTTATCCAACGCATCCCGTGCAATCACCAATGCCTGATCCAAAACATGGTCGGGAACATGCGCATGATCGCGGGTTTTTGATAATTTTTTAATTTGAGAATTAAAGTTTTTGAAAATCGGCATGAGAGTTACATCTTTTATTATGATTATGATTTGCATGAATGGTAACAAATTCATACACGCACGAAAACAGATAAGCGATATTGCACTGCATTGTATTTTTTATGTTGCTTTTTGTTTTCTTTTTATGGTTAATTAAAAATAAAAGGGAAATAAATAATGATA
>CAYGLI010000067.1:0-8646 GCA_964350795.1 uncultured Micavibrio sp. | reverse complement strand
AACAAAGAGTGAGGGCGCATCAAAAATCGTTAATATCCTGCGTGAAACCATTAAAAACAAAGAAATTCGTAATCGTAAAACGGGCGAATCGTTAACAAGAGTGACATTTTCCGCAGGTGTCGCAACATTATCCAAAAAAGAAGATGTTCAGGCATGGATTGATCGCGCCGATAACGCCCTTTACAACGCCAAACGTAAGGGCCGTGACTGCGTTGTTGTTTCTGAGAAATCTGAGAAATAATTAACTATGCGGCTTGATTGATTGGGTTATCTTTATAATCCGTACCAATAATCCAACCGCCACCAATAATACGGTCGTTATTATAGACCACTGCCGCTTGACCAGGGGAAATTCCGTATTGTGCATCCGCCAATGTAATGACCGATGTGCAATCATTATGATGACACAGATGTGCATCATACGGTTTTGAAACGGACCTTAACTTAACCTGAACATCACCCTCGTGATTATCCAACCAATTTGTGTCATTGATGGTGATGATGTTGCGTGCCAAGGCGGATTTTGGCCCCACCAAAACCTCGTTATCGCCTGCATTAAGGCCAACCACATATAATGGTTCGTTATTGTCACTTATTCCCCCACCAATACCCAACCCCTTACGTTGACCAACGGTGTAATTGACAATTCCGTTATGTGTGCCAATTATGCGCCCATCAATATGAATAATATTGCCAGGGTTATCGGCCTCTGGCCTGACCTTACGGACAACTGATGCGTAATCACCATTGGGAACGAAACAGATATCTTGGGAATCTGGTTTATCAGCGTTTATAAGGCCAAGGCGGTCAGCCTCAATTCGTGTTTTATCCTTTGTCCATCCGCCAAGGGGAAAGCGCAGGAAATCAAGCTGGTCTTGGGTTGTCGCAAACAGGAAATAACTTTGATCCTTAAGGGGGTCAACAGCACGATGTAATTCGGCTTGGCCTGTTTTCGAGTTTATAACGCGCTGGATATAATGGCCTGTGGCCAGACAATCACCACCCAAATCATGCGCCATTTTTAATAAATCACGAAATTTAACCGTTTGATTGCATCGTACACAAGGAATTGGCGTCTCACCGCGAAGATAGCTATCGGCGAAATCATCAATGACAGATTGTCGGAATTTATCTTCATAATCCAAAACATAGTGGGGAAAACCGCGTTCTTCGGCAACACGTTTTGCGTCATAGATATCCTGCCCTGCGCAACACGCACCCTTTTTTTCAATCGCGGCACCGTGGTCATAGAGTTGGAGTGTAATTCCAACCACATCATAGCCCTGTTCATGCAGAAGGGATGCCACAACGGATGAATCAACGCCGCCCGACATGGCAACCACCACGCGGGTTTCAGATTCTGGTTTTGCAAAGCCAAGACTATTCATGCGCTTGTCTTACACCATATTGATTGAAAATTCAAATTTTTATGAGAAGGTGAGGCAACGAGTATTACTATCTTGACCCTCTGGGCACTGAACTCTTATGTTACTGTGTCCCACATGTGCCTGCTCTGCGGTGTTTGCAAAAATAAGCAATCTAGAAAGATCTGATTTTTTGAGATATTTATGATGTTCCAAAATCTGCTGTTTCATTGATTTTTCACCCCTCATATGATTCCAAACAAAATTTTGTGAGGAGGAAAAGGCTACACAAATTGTTTGCCCCCTGAGTTGAAAAAATTTAAATAATGGCGTCAGCGAACCATCTTGAGGATTATCAGTCTCAACATTATTACTTTCAAACATCATTTTATCACGTAACATATCCATCGATCCGTGGTCGGTAATACCGCATATCATGGCATCAGATACTAGAGATTTCCATGTTCCTAATCCACCATATGTCATAATTTCATAAATCTCATTATTTTGAAGGTAATCTATAATTTTTGGTCGCAATCTTGCCCCTTGCGTAAAACATGCCTTTGCAAAAGCTATGCGATTTTTTGTAATAATCATGATACGCTTAGTATCATTTAATTTTAACATATGCAAATAATTTATATGGATATTTTCTTTTCAATTTTAGTGCTCTTAATCGTTTTCACAGCCCTGTGTAATACGGTCTATGCCCATATTTATAAAATTGTGAACATGCCCAGCACGCCGCAAACGCGTAAGGTGATTATAAACGATATTCGCGATATGTATGGCGATGCAACGGGTTTGACGATTTATGATTTGGGGTCTGGATATGGTGGTTTGTGCCGTGCCTTGGCACGTTATTTCCCTCAGGCAACAATTAGGGCCATCGAAATCTCACCCATGCCATATGCGATTTCTAAAATTATTCAATTTTTAAGTTTAAAGACGAATTATAGGATTAGCAGGGGAGATATTTTTAAAAGTGATATCAGTGATGCCGATATTCTGGTGTGTTATTTGTCGCATTATCATATGAATAAGTTGCCTGATTATCTTAAAAATAACAAAGATAAAAATTTGGTTTTATATAGTCAAGGGTTTGAAATTGCGTCACTAGGGGCAGATAAAATTATGAATGTTCCCTATAGCCTGGAGCAAAAGTTATTTCGATATAAGATTTAGCCTAAATTATGCACTGCTGGTCATACTTGAGCGTTTATTATTGCCCATAACCTTGGCAATGGCTTGTATTAAATCAGATTTAGCGAAAGGTTTTTGTAAAATTGCATTAGCCTTTTCGTTTATCATTTTTAAGGCCATGTCAGAATCAATCGTTTTGCTACCTCCACTAATCGCTAATACAGGTGTTTTACCGACATCACCAGCCTGATCACGGATATAATCTAAAAATTCAAAACCATCCATGTCGGGCATCATAATATCGGTAATAATTAAATCATATTTGTTGTTTTTTAAATTTTCAATCGCGGACACACCACCGTCACAGGCAACGCATGTAAATCCGTTATCTTCTAAAACTTTTGAAATGGATTTACGAATGTAATCCACATCATCAACAATTAATATTTTCATTTCTAAACCCCTTTTACGTCTTTATTTTATGTAGATTAGATTTATGATTATTTTTAAACTATGGCTTCCTTTCCGCCACTTGGCGATTTTTTCTTTTCGATTAATTGAGCCACATTATCTAATAAATCTTTTTTACTAAATGGTTTCTTTAAAATTAAGTTCACTTTTTCCTCAAGCGCGCTTAGAACTGCGCCAGCATCAATTGTACGCCCACCGCCACTAATCGCAATTATTGGTGTTGATTTCATTGGCTCGTCATATCCACGAATATAATCAACCAATTCAAAACCATCTGTGTCGGGCATCAAAACATCGGTGATGACCAATGCAAATTCACGTTCACGCAATTCATGCATGGCGTCTTGGGCATGTGGTGCGCCAACAACGTGATAGCGATTTGATTCCAGAAATTTAATCATTGATGCACGAATAAATTCGTTATCATCGACAACAAGTATCGGTAAATTAGACATGCAATTTATAACCCCTAGTTTATATTTTTATAAGTTTATTCTATTCTTTATTATGAGGCAAAAGAAATAAAATTTGCCTAAAAATAGCTAAAATTCAATCTATTTCCGTGTTTTTATGATCGTCTCCACAATAGTTGGATCGGCAAGTGTTGAAACATCCCCCAAATTATCTAATTCACCACCAGCGATTTTTCGCAAAATACGGCGCATGATTTTCCCTGATCTGGTCTTCGGAAGTCCAGGTACAATATGAACCATATCAATCGTTGCAATGGCACCAATATCGGCGCGAACTAATTTTATAATATCTGATTCCAAATTATCATAATTGTCACATCCTTCTTTCAAAATGACATAGGCATAGATACCCTGACCCTTAATATCATGTGGAAATCCAACAACGGCTGATTCGGCAACCGATTCATGTTCATTAATCGCATTTTCAATTTCGGCCGTGCCAAATCGGTGTCCCGACACATTAATCACATCATCAACACGCCCCGTAATCCAATAATATCCATCGGCGTCGCGTCGTGCGCCATCCCCTGTGAAATATTTCCCCTGAAATGTTGAAAAATAAGTTTGTTTGAAACGTTCATGATCTTTATAGACCGAACGCATTTGCCCAGGCCAACTGTTGATCACGCATAAATTGCCTTCGCATTCACCATCAAGGATTTGTCCATCATGATCGACAATGGCCAGTTCAACGCCCAAAAATGGCTGACAAGCTGACCCTGGTTTTAAATCTGTCGCGCCCGGCAATGGCGTAATAATATGCCCCCCTGTTTCCGTTTGCCAATAGGTATCGATAATGGGGCATCGTCCCTCACCAACAATATTGTAATACCATTCCCATGCCTCAACATTAATCGGTTCACCAACTGTGCCGAGAATACGCAGGGATGATCGATCGGATTTCAAAACATTATCGTTGCCTTCTTTTAACAATGACCGAATGGCGGTTGGTGCGGTGTAAAATATCGACACCTTATGCGCCTCAACAATTTCCCAAAATCGTCCCCATGTTGGATAATTGGGTACACCCTCGTATATTACTTGTGTTGCGCCATTACTCATGGGGCCATAGACAATGTAACTATGCCCCGTTATCCACCCAACATCGGCGGTACACCAATAAACATCGTTTTCATCCCAATCGAATGTTTGTTCAAACGTATAGGACGCATAAACCAAATACCCGCCAGTTGTGTGCATCACACCCTTTGGTTTACCTGTTGAGCCAGACGTGTAGAGAATAAAGAGAGGGTCTTCGGCATTCATTTCCTCTGGTGGGCACTCAACCGCCTGTTCATTAACGATATCATGCCACCAAATATCGCGGTTATCCATCATAGTCACATCGGTATCTGTGTGTTTTAAAACGAGGACGGTATGTATGGAATTCAATCCATCTAGCGCCTTATCAACATTGTCTTTCAGTGGGATTCTCTTGTCACCGCGCAGCCCCTCATTAGTTGTGATAACAATATCGCTGTCGCAATCTTCAATACGATTGCGCAATGATTCTGGTGAAAACCCACCAAACACAACGGAATGGACGGCGCCAATACGGGCACAAGCCAACATGGCGTATGTGGCCTCGGGGATCATCGGCATATAAATTGTAACGCGGTCACCCTTTTTTACACCACGCGATTTTAACGCATTGGCCAATTTACAGGTTTGAATAAAGGCCTGACGATAGGTGATATGTTGCGTGTTTTCTGGCGCGTCACCTTCAAAAATAAAGGCCGTTCGATCACCGCGTTCCCCCAAATGCCTATCTAAACAATTGTAACAGGCATTAAGCGTCCCATCCTCGAACCATTTAATCGAAACATCGCCATCAAAGGATGTGTTTTTAACCTTTTCAAACGGTTTCATCCAATCCAACCGTTGGGCGACACCACCCCAAAATTCATCAGGGTTTGTGATTGATTGTCGATATAGCTCGGTATAGCTTTCGGCATTCATGTTGGAAACATGGGTACTTTGAAGAGGTGCAGGATATATTTTTTGATGATTGCTGTCGGCCATTTTTTACCTAGCTTGAATGCATTATGTTGTAATTAGACCATGTCATTGTCACAAAGGCAAGTGCGGCCATTTTTATTCATTATGAAGAAATTGTATCGGCATGGCGGCGTTCCCGCCATAGGATGATGATGTTGGATATAATGATGATGGATGCGCCAATCCAGACATTGGTTGGTGCAACGTGATTCCATATGATGTAATCAAAAAACGCACTCCATAACAACATTGTATAGGCAATCGGGGCAATTACGGTCGCAGGGGCGTGACGATAAGATTCTGTCTTAAGGATAAGGGAGGCTGTTCCAAAAACGCCCAACCCAAACACCAAATACCAAACAGAAAATTCAGGTAGTATTTTTGATGCGAAAGGGAGATAGAGCGCAGTCATAACAAGGCCAATCCCCATAAAGTAAAAAACAGTTGTCATGGCATTTTCTGTTTTGCCCAATTGCCGTAACATAATAAGGACAAGCGCATTACATAGCGCAAACCCTAATCCAACCATTAGCCCATAGCTGTTGAGACCAGAGTGATCAAACCCAACCATAAATATAATTCCCAAAAGACCAAATAAAGTCGCGATAACACGATATTTCCCAACCTTTTCCCGAAGTAAGGGATAGGACAACATGATGACGAATAGGGGGGATGTAAAACCAATAATTGTACCCTCTGTGACGGGCATCAAACTAAACATCCATATTGCTAATATCAAACCTAATGTACCTATAATACCGCGAAAAACATGGTCTTTTAAACGTGTGGTGTGCATCAAGGATGTTTTGTTCGTTGCATAAAAACCAATAATTAGAAATGCAAATGCAAAGAGATTTCGCCAAAAGGCCACAACAACTGGATCTAGGTCCTCGACTAATATTTTTGTAATAATGTTCATTGTGGTAAGGAAAAATGCAGCACCAAGTGCGGTAATAATTCCAATTTTTAGATTTTGTTGATGCTCACTCATTGTAATATTTTTACAATGTTTCAACCACTTCATCTATGGTTATTTGATTTCTCAGCCATGTCATTTGGCGTTTGGCGTATTGGCGGGTTTCGGTTTGGGTTTGTTCAATCGCTTGTTCTAATGTCCACTCCTCGTTCAGATAATGACGGAAGGGACGAAAACCATGCGCCTTAACAATTAATGCATCATCGGTAACCTCATCGTTTTGAATAAGGGTATCTAAGGCCTTTACCTCATCTAAAATACCTAAATTTAACATCACATCTAAACGATTGTTAATTTTTTTGATTAATTGTTCGCGGTTTGGAAATAATGCCGTGACATGAAATATCCATCCCTTTGGCGCACCTTCTAAGGGTTCGTTTTGCCACTCTGACAATGGTTTGCCTGTGTGCTCTAAAACCTCCCACGCGCGCATATTGCGTTGTGGGTTGTTGGGGTCAAGTTTGGATGCGCTCAATGGGTCGCGTTTTTTTAAGGCATCGTGAAAGGCCGCTTGCCCAATATCTTGGTGTAATCCAATCGTCATATCACGAATATAGGATGGTATTTCAGGAATAGGGGACAGTCCATCCATTAAGGCCTTGAGGTAGAATCCCGTTCCACCGCATAAAATTGGTGTTTGGTTATTATTCCACGCGGTTTCAATTTCACAGATGGCATCATCACGCCAATCGGCGGCGGAATAATGAATATTGGGGTGCAGGTGACCATATAATTTATGGGGGGCTTGGGTTTGTTCATCGGCATCTGGCTGTGCGGTTAGGACATGCAATGCGTCATAGGATTGCATGGCATCACAATTAATAATCACCCCATTTTTATCCTTGGCCATATCAATTGCATAGGATGATTTTCCCGATGCCGTTGGGCCAATGACAACGTGAATGTTTGTTTTACTCACTTGTTGTTTCAGGGTCTTTAATTTTGACGGCAACAAATTGGATTGAACCCTGACGGTTCACTAATAATAGAATGGATTCACGCCCTGCGGTTTTTGCCGCGGCAATTTTTGCCTGTAAATTATCAATCGATTTGACCGGTTGTTGATTGACATCAATAATTACATCGCCCGCATCAATGCCTTTTTTCGCGGCGTCGCTGTTGGGGTCTGTGTTCATGACGACAAGGCCATTAATTTTATCATCGATATTGAATTCCGTGCGTGTTGCAGGTGTTAAATCACCAACACTAAACCCTAATTCAGGGATGCTAGTTCCTTCTGCGGGCGCTGTGTCAGTATCATCAAATAGATTATTCCCATCATGCGCGGCTAATAACCCATTTTCTTCGGCTTTTTCTAACTCACCGATATTCGCCGTTAGGTTAACGCGTTTTCCATTGCGCCAAACAACGACTTGAACGTCTTTATCAATATCCGTTTCGGCAACGATACGCGGTAAATTGCGCATTTCGCGAATCGGTTTATTGTCAAAGGCCAAGATAATATCGCCGGCCTGAATACCTGATTTTTCTGCAGGGCCTTTTGGCGTGACTTCGGCAACAAGAGCGCCCGCGGCCTTGGCCAAGCCCAAGCTGTCGGCGATTTCATCTGTGACATCCTGAATTTTAACGCCCAACCATCCGCGTTTGGTACGCCCATATTCGTTTAATTGGTTCAAAACGGGTTCGGCAATGGCGGATGGAATGGCAAACCCAATGCCAACTGATCCACCCGTGGGTGAGAAGATGGCGGTATTAATACCAATCACTTCGCCTTTAATATTAAACATCGGGCCGCCGCTGTTCCCGCGATTGATTGAGGCATCGGTTTGTAAATAATCATCATAGGGCCCCGAATTAATGTCACGTGCACGGGCGGATATAATACCCGCGGTCACCGTTCCACCCAAACCAAATGGGTTACCGATGGCCAAAACCCAATCGCCGACACGCATGGCATCGCTATCACCAAAAACGGTGTTGGCAACATCTTCATCTTTTAAATCAGCCTTCAGTAAGGCTAAATCCGTTTTATCGTCTGTTCCGATAACCGTTGCAGGGATAATTTTATCGTTATGGAGCGTGATTTTTATTTCATCCGCACCATCAATCACGTGATTATTTGTGATGACCAATCCTTTTTCTTTGTCCAAAACAAACCCTGATCCCAAGGATGATTGTGGGATTTGGCGGCGTTGACCTTGTGGCGGCATAAAATCAAATTGAGGGCCAAAAAAATCATCAAAGAAATCATTGAAAGGGT
>CAYGLI010000066.1:0-8801 GCA_964350795.1 uncultured Micavibrio sp. | reverse complement strand
TGATTGAGCATAAAACATATACGCAGGCCTTGCCGTATTTTGACCGCCTTGATTATGTTGCACCGATGAATCAGGAGCATGCGTTTGCACTCGGCATTGAAAAATTATTGGGCATTACCGCACCACCGCGCGCGCAATATATTCGTGTGTTATTTTGTGAATTGGGGCGTATCCTCAATCATATCCTAAACATCACGACATATGCGTTGGATGTTGGTGCGATTACACCCGCCCTATGGGGGTTCGAGGAACGCGAAAAGGGTATGGAATTTTACGAACGTGTATGCGGTGCGCGCCTTCATGCCAATTATTTCCGCCCTGGTGGTGTGCGGTACGATATGCCTGAAGGTCTTGCCGAGGACATGTGGGCATGGACAGAAACATTCCCGAAATGCATCAATGACCTTGAAACATTACTAACCAATAACCGAATTTTTAAACAGCGGACGGTTGATATTGGCAAAGTATCTGAGGAAGACGCGATTAAATGGGGATTCACGGGGCCAATGTTGCGTGCGTCTGGCGTGCCATGGGATTTGCGGAAGTCAAACCCGTATGAAGTTTACGACAAAATGGATTTTGATGTCGCCGTTGGTAAAACCGGCGATTGTTACGCGCGTTATTTGGTGCGGATGGAGGAAATGAAACAATCTCTCCGCATTATGCGCCAATGCCTCAACGAAATGCCCGCGGGTGATGTTTTGATTGATGATTACAAAGTCGCACCACCACCGCGCGCAGAAATGAAACATTCGATGGAGGCATTAATCCATCACTTTAAATTATACACCGAAGGATTCCATGTACCAGAAGGTGAGACCTATACGTCTGTCGAGGCACCAAAGGGTGAATTTGGCGTGTATTTAATCGCCGATGGGTCAAACAAACCCTACAAATGCCACATCCGCGCCCCAGGATTTTACCACCTCGCCGCACTCGATTTCATGTCCAAAGGACACATGTTGGCCGACACTGTCGCCATTATCGGGTCAATGGATGTGGTTTTTGGGGAGATTGATCGATAGATAGAATGTATAAAATGATAAAATTTTTTCACGTGTTAACTCTTTTTGGCCTGATTTCAATTACACAATTTTCATACGCAAATGAATATGAAGATAAGGCTAGATTATCGTCATTATACCAACAGTTAGAAAAAGCGCGTATGAACGGTATGGCAGAACTTAATAAAATAATAGTAAACCCAACTGTTTTAGATGGTGATAATATTCATGTACTCTCTGTATGGGCAAAGGACGCATATATACATTACAGAGATCCCCGATATGGTTTGATTTATTCAGATGCTTTACTGAATATATCCCAAAGATATTCTGACACTAAAAATTTAAAAGATACTGCGGCCCTTATGTATTTTAGTAGCCAACTCATAGTTCGTGAAGACATGAATCGGTGTAAATTCACACCCAGCATAACATTGATTTCTCAATGGTCTAGTAATGATATGTATAAATCACACTTTTCTAATGTTGATTCTAAAACACAAGATTATATTTTTGACAGGATAATTGCTTTTTCTAATACAAGAGATTTAAAAGAAAAAAAGCCATATGTATGCGCCAGTAGTATTCAAGCGGTCAATAAAGCCATAGAGAATGGTGATTGCACAAAATCGGGCGCGTGTAATTCCACACAGTATGTTTCGTTAGATGCTGATTTTATTGAAGATTCTAAATGGCAAAAAAAACGAATCGAAATTCAAAATGGTTTAAAAGAATATTTGTATAGTAAGTGATATATTATATTTGAATTCTTGTTTGTCTCCTAAGGTATTTAAAAAATCATGGTGTTAAGTTTGAAATGCGCCTTTTCCTTTTGAAATAATGAGCTAAACTATCTTTTATGAAACCAATCGTTGCCCCAGATAAAGACCAACCAAAAGATTTCAAGTTCACGCCGGCGAACATGAAAAAAATTAAAGAGATTATTGCTCGTTACCCAACGGGTAAGCAAAAAAGCGCAATCATGCCCTTGTTGGATTTGGCGCAACGCCAAATGACGTCTCAAACCAAAAAAGGTGGGGGATGGATTACCCGCGCGGCGATGAATGAAATTGCGCGTATTTTGGATGTTTCGGACATGAAAGTTTACGAGGTCGCAACATTTTACACCATGTATAATTTGCGCCCCGTTGGGAAATATAATATTCAATGTTGTACAACAACACCGTGTTGGTTGCGCGGGTCATCAGACATTGTCGCCGCGGCAGAGAAAAAATTAGGCATCAAGCTTGGCCAAACATCGAAGGATATGATGTTTACATTGACCGAGGTGGAATGCATGGGCGCATGTGTGAACGCCCCAATGATTCAAATTAACGATGATTATTACGAGGATCTAACCCCCGAAATGATGGATAGTTTGATTGCATCCATGGAAAAAGGAAAGCTCCCCAAAAAAGGCCCGCAAAACGGCCGTTTCAACGCCATGCCAATCGATGGCCCAACGTCGTTAGAAGCCCAAGCCAAAAAAGCGAAGGTGGTTTAAAAAATACTGTAATCCTCGACTTGATCGGGACCCAGAGTTAAAAATGTGACTGTGATTTATGGCACCTAGACCCCCGATCAAGTTGGGGGTGATAACTTAAGAAAAAACTCTGTGTAACTTTGCGTCCTTTGTGGTTCACATTTATAATAACCCTGCTATCATCTAACCTATGCGTGATGTTTCAATTGTTGCCTCAATATATTGTTTGTTGTTTGTTGTTTTGACAACGCCAACTGGTATTGGCTATTTTTCGCTATCCCCTGAGGTTGCCGATGGCGTTCACCATTTCATGGCGGAACTGATTTTCTGGGCGGCGGCGTTATATATTTGTGCCACAGGGACGATGGGCGCATTTGCACGTCAGGATAGGTTTGGGTTAACCCAACATCACCCCTTATTGAATAAGGCATTTAGCATTTTGTTAATTCTCTCACCGTTTTTGGCGGTCTTTTGGAACGTTCGTTTTGTCTATATTTTACTAGGGCTATTGGCGCTGTCACATATTCGATCCAAAACACCAGAGGAGAGTAAAATTGAATTTTCACAAAGTCGCGCCGTGAGTAATATGGTGCTTATTCCATTATTTACCCTTGCGTTAATGTTGATGACGCTCAATAATTATGGTGTGTCATCCATTTTCAGTTTTGGATCACTTGCAACACCAACCGACATTGAACAGAAAGCCGATAATGCTTAAGGATTCAGACCGTATATTCACCAATATCTATGGATGGCAGGATTATAACCTGACTGATGCCAAAAAACGTGGTGATTGGAAGGGGACAAAGAAAATCATCAAAAATGGTCGTGATTGGATCATCGATGAAATGAAAAAATCTGGACTTCGTGGCCGCGGAGGGGCAGGATTCCCAACAGGATTAAAATGGTCATTCATGCCCAAGGATTCGGGCAAGCCTCAATATCTGGTTATAAACGCCGATGAATCCGAACCGGGAACGTGTAAAGACCGCGAGATTTTACGTCACGAACCGCATAAATTAATCGAAGGCGCATTGATCGCTGGATTCGCCATGGGCGCACATGCCGCATACATTTATGTGCGTGGTGAATTTTATAACGAGGCCTCAAATTTGTCTAAGGCGATTGAGGAAGCGTATAAAGAAGGCTTGCTTGGCAAAAACGCCGCGGGCACAAAATGGGATTTTGATTTGTATGTTCATCGTGGTGCGGGGGCGTATATTTGCGGTGAAGAAACAGCGTTACTTAATTCGTTAGAAGGTGAAAAGGGGCAACCACGCAACAAACCACCTTTCCCTGCCATGGCAGGGTTATATTCATGCCCAACAACGGTGAATAATGTTGAAACCATTGCGGTTGTGCCAACGATTATGCGTCGTGGGGGTGATTGGTTTGCATCGCTTGGCCCTAATGAAAAAAACACGGGTACAAAATTATTCTGTATCTCTGGTCACGTGAATAACCCATGCACGGTTGAGGAGGAAATCGGTATCCCGATGAAAACCCTGATTGAAAAACACGCGGGTGGTGTGCGCGGTGGATGGGATAATTTATTGGCGGTTATACCCGGTGGGTCGTCATGCCCGCTTATTCCCGCATCGGATTGTGAAACGGTGAAGATGGATTTTGATTCCTTACGCGAGGTGAAATCATCATTGGGAACTGCGGGTTTGATCGTCATGGATAAATCAACGGATATTGTCTATGCCATCGCGCGCCTGTCTTATTTTTATTATCACGAATCATGTGGTCAATGCACACCATGTCGCGAGGGAACGGGATGGATGTGGCGTATCATGCAGCGCATGGTCACGGGGAACGCGAAATTAGATGAAATTGATATGTTGTTGGATGTGTGCTCTCAGGTCGAGGGCCATACAATTTGCGCCCACGGCGACGCATCCGCATGGCCAATTCAAGGTCTAGTCCGCCATTTCCGCCCAGAAATGGAGAGACGAATACTTGAATATAGAGATAGTTTAAAAGCGGCTTAACCGTTTGTTGGGCAATGTAATATTGTTTTTGTTTCTTTGGTTAGACGTAATTCGTCTTTATCTGAACCCAAGGGGTATTCAAAATCAAAATATACGCTATTCACAAGATTAGCTTTGTCTATATTTAATCCTTCATCTTTAAACCGATCCGTCAATAAGGTTAAAATAGACTTACCTTTTTCGCTAAGTTGTTCTTCAGTGCTTTGGTTTTTAAATACTGCTGACATCACATCAACGCTTTCTTGTGTGGTAATTGTTCGGTCTTTTATAGCGTTTTTCATTGTGTCCCTCAATATTTCAGGATCACTCAAATGTAGTTTAGTGTAAAATGAAGCGGCATCTAAAAATCCTTCATATGATTGCCCTGCATGAAAAACATAAGATTCATAAATTTTTGTAGATATTTCTTCAGCGGTTGTTTCATTAAGTTCATCAATATTTTTTTGTAAGTCGGTGGCGCTCGTTGCTAGATCGTTGCAAATTTGAGTGTTATCCTCGGCCATTGCGGCTGTACTTGCGAATGCTGCGATAACTAATGGCGCGATTGCTTTTCTTAGTTTCATAATTATCTCCTCAATTGATATTAAATATTAACATAAGAAAAAACAAGGTGTCAACTTTATTTTTTTTTGTGTTTTTTATCTTTAACTCTTCACGCTAAATTTTTTACCACGGAGGACACAGAGCGCACAGAGATTATCACAGAGAAGAATTATAAATATAAAATCCCTCTGTGTTTGACTCTGTGACCTTTGTGAACTCTGTGGTGAAAAAAGAGTAAAAACCAAATTCACCTCTTCGCGTGTAACAAACTTCGTGGTAATTTATAAATCATGCCAAAACTTAAAATAAACGGAACAGAAGTCGAAGTCGAAAACGGAACGTCAATTATTCAGGCGGCGGAACAAATTGGCGTGGAAATTCCGCGGTTCTGTTATCACGATAAATTATCCGTCCCTGCCAATTGCCGTATGTGTTTGGTGGAGGTTAAGGGCGGACCACCAAAACCCGTGGCATCATGTGCCATGGCCTGCGCCGAGGGGATGGAGGTTGAAACCGAATCCGCCATGGTGCATAAGGCACGGAAATCAGTCATGGAATTTTTGTTGATTAACCACCCGTTGGATTGCCCGATTTGTGACCAAGGCGGAGAATGTGATTTGCAAGACCAAGCCATGGGATATGGGTTTGATAGATCACGTTATACCGAGGATAAACGTGCGGTTAAGGACAAAGAATTAGGACCATTGGTCAAAACCGTGATGACACGGTGTATTCAATGCACACGCTGTATTCGTTTTGGCGAAGAAATTGCTGGTGTTGATTCGCTTGGGTTATTGAATCGCGGGGAAAATGTTGAAATTGGAACCTATGTTGACAAGGTGATGGATTCCGAAATTTCTGGAAACTTGATTGATGTATGCCCCGTTGGTGCGTTGACATCTAAACCCTATGCGTTCACCGCACGCCCTTGGGAGTTAAAAAAAACGGAAACAATTGATGTGTTGGACGGTGTTGGGTCAAACATTCGGGTTGATAGTCGCGGACGTGAGATTATGCGAATCGTGCCACGATTGAATGAAGAGGTGAACGAGGTCTGGATTTCAGACAAGGCCAGATTTTCATACGACGGGTTGATGAAACGCCGTTTGGACCGCCCGTGGGTTCGAAACCCAAAAACCAAGAAGTTAGAAGTATCGACATGGGAAGTTGCCCTTGAAACCATTGCCAATAAAATGAAATCGACATCACATCACGACATGGCGTTTTTGGCGGGTGATATGGTTGATATGGAATCCGTCCAAACATTGAAATTATTTGCCGATAAATTGAATTGCGTGAATTTGGAATGTCGCGTTGATGGCGCGCATTTTGATGCTCAAAATCAATCAGGCTATTTATTCAATGGTGGGATTGAATCATTAGACACCGCCGATGCAATTTTACTCATTGGCACAAACCCTCGCCATGAAGGCGCGATTATCAATAGCCGCATTCATAAGGCAGTACGCGAAAATGGCGCCAAGGTTGCGGTGATTGGTGCGCCACTTGATTTGAATTACAAATATGACCATTTGGGCGATAAGCCGGAGGATTTGGAAAAATTATCAAAATCCCGCGCGGGCTTTGCAAAATTAATGAAGGATGCCCAAAACGCCGTTGTCATTTTGGGGGCAGGGGCATTGCGTCGCAAGGATGGTTTGGCCATTCAATCTCTTGCTATGGCCACGGCCAAAAAATTTGATGCGTCATTTAACATGCTTCATTTAAATGCGGGGCGTGTGGGTGCGTTGAGTCTAGGGTTTACGCACACAAAAACAGATAAACCATTGAATATTAATTCAAAATCATTTGTGTATTTATTGGGTGCGGACACGCAATATTATGATCATCAAATTCATAAAGGCGCATTTGTGGTTTACCAAGGCCACCACGGTGACATTGGCGCACACCGCGCGGATGTCATTTTACCGGGGTGTGCCTATACCGAAAAAGACGCACTTTACATGAATACCGAAGGTCGTTTGCAAATGGCACGGAAGGCTGTTTCTGCCCCTGGTGAGGCGCAAGAAGATTGGAAAATTATATCATTACTGGCGAAACATGCGGGGTATGATTTGGGATACAAATCAATCTTTGACGTGCGTGGTGCGATGGTGGGTATGCCTGAAATTGGGGATTATTTAACATCTGAATTTAAAATCGTGGACACAAAAGACAAATTGCAAAAGGCGAAATTCTCGTTGCCCTTGGCGAATTTCTATCAAACATGCCCCATCACACGTGCGTCCGATACGATGGCGGACTGTGTTGAGGCGTTTACGAATAAAACAAAAAGGATTGCCGCGTAATGACACACTCAACATTAGACCGCGTAAAGATTTTTCATGAAACTTACGGCCTGCCTGTAAAAAATACGCCTGATATTTCCGATCCTATGACGAATAAATTGCGTGTTGGATTGTTGGAAGAGGAAGTACAAGAATTAAAAGACGCGTTGGCGGATGGAGATATTGTCGAGGTATTGGATGCCTTAACCGATATTCAATATGTATTGGACGGTGCGTATTTATCATTTGGATTGAGCCATTTAAAGGAAACGGCCTTTGCCGAGGTGCAAAGGTCAAACATGAGTAAATTAGGCGAAGATGGAAAACCAATCCGCCGCGAAAGTGATGGTAATGTTATGAAAGGGCCAAATTATTCTGCGCCAGATTTAGGGCAGTTTTTAATAGAATATAAAGAGGTGGCGTGATTTCAATGAAACCCTTCTCCCTCGGGAGAAGGTGGCTTGGCGATAAGTCAAGACGGATGAGGGAAGCGATATTAAGTTACCCCTCACCCTAACCCTCTCCCAAGGGAGAGGGGATTGACGGAGATATAAAGAGAGACAAAAACGATGATAGACTTACTCACCCAACACGGATGGACATTATTTTTAATTTTTGCGCAGGCATTGGCGTTGCTTGTGCCGATCCTCGTATCCGTGGCGTATTTGATTTATGCCGAGCGGAAAGTAATGGGGTTGATGCAATTGCGTCAGGGGCCTCAGACGGTTGGTATCTTTGGTTTGCTACAACCCATCGCGGACGCTGTAAAATTATTTTCCAAAGAAATCGTTGTCCCGTCACAGGCTTATGGCTCAATCTTTATTTTCGCACCGATGTTGACGTTGTTCCTGTCCCTGATTGCATGGGCGGTTGTGCCCGTGAACGAAGGGTGGGCGATTGCCAATATTAATGTCGGAATTTTATATTTATTCGCCGTGTCATCCATGGGTGTTTACGGTGTGTTGATGGCCGGATGGGCGTCCAATTCTAAATACGCGTTCCTTGGTGGTATGCGATCCGCGGCGCAGATGGTGTCTTATGAAGTGTCCATGGGGCTTGTGATTGTGTGTGTTTTATTATGTGTCGGGACATTGAATTTGACCGAAATTGTGATGGCCGAACGCACATGGTGGATGAATGCATTATTATTCCCGATGTTTATTGTGTTTTTGGTGTCGATTTTGGCGGAAACAAACCGTGCGCCGTTTGATTTGCCAGAGGGCGAATCAGAATTATCAGGCGGGTTTATGGTTGAATATTCGGGAATGGCGTTTGCGTTATTCTTCCTTGGTGAATACGCCAATATGATTTTAATGTCCGCGATGGCCGTGATTTTATTCATGGGCGGATGGCAAGTACCGTTTGGGATTGAGGCCTTATCATTTATCCCCGGTGTTGTTTGGTTTGGCTTGAAAACGGCGATGATATTGTTTTTCTTTATCTGGACGCGGGCGTCGTTGCCGCGCTATCGCTATGACCAATTGATGCG
>CAYGLI010000065.1:0-8878 GCA_964350795.1 uncultured Micavibrio sp. | reverse complement strand
TCATGGCTGTGCCGAGGACGACTTCTTTGCCGTTCTGCGTGGCTGCACCTGTGCGTAAAGGAGAACCGAGGGCAACGTCAGCTACATCGCCCACACGGATTGTCACCTCATCGCGCTTGGCGATAATGATATTTTGAATATCAGCGATATCTTCAACCTGCCCAGGAACACGCACCAAATATTGCTCACCGTATTTTTCAATATAGCCCGCGCCAACATTGTTGTTATTGCGCTCTAGGGATTCAATCAGCTCTGCAATCGTTAAATCATAGGCCAATAATTGTTCGGGATATGGCATCACATGATATTGCTGCTCATACCCGCCAATGGTGTTAATCTCGATCACGCCTTTAAGATTGCGGAGCTGAGGCATAATCACCCATTCCTGAATGGTCAGCAAATCCATCGGCGTGTAGGCGGTTCCGTCTTCTTTCACCGCACCTTCTTCGGCTTCTACCGTGTACATATAAATCTCACCAAGGCCTGTGGCGATTGGCCCCATCATCGGCTCTATGCCTTCGGGGATTTCACTTTTAATGCCGGATAAACGCTCGGCCAGCAATTGGCGGGCAAAATATATATCTGTGCCTTCTTCAAACACCACCGTGACCTGAGACAGGCCGTAGCGCGAGATTGAGCGCGTATAGTCCAGTTTAGGAATACCGGCAAGCGACGTTTCAACAGGAAATGTAATGCGCTGCTCAACCTCTAAAGGTGTATAGCCAGCTGCTTCCGTATTAATCTGAATTTGAACATTGGTAATGTCCGGTACGGCATCAATAGAGAGCCGTTTGAAATTATAAATACCTAAAACACAAACTCCTAACACCGCAACAAGGACAAGCCAACGGTGGCGTATGGAAGCTTCTACAATTTTTTCTAACATGGTCTTGTTCCCTTTAATATTTTTAATGTTCGTGCGCTGCGCCGGATTTCAGTATATCGGCCTTGATAATAAAACTGCCTTCGCTGACATAGCTCTGCCCTGCGCTTAAACCGCTTGTGATTTCAATATATCGGCCATCTGAAACACCTGTTTTGACAGGCTTCATTTCATAATTATTGCCGTCTTTTATGAACACAACGGTTTGATCTTCCATTGTTTGCAAGGCGGATTCCCGTACGGCCAGAGGTACTGATTTTTGTGAAACGCTAACATCGCCCTCAACGGTCGTCCCCGGCCTCCACATACCATTTTCATTGCCCATTGGCACAACAGCTATGAGCGTTTGACTCAAAGCGTCAGCAGTAGGAAACAACATAGAAATTACGGCGTCTTGTTCCTTACCTTCATCAAGCGTGTGAACACGCACGTTCTGTTGCGCTGCCACCATGTCCGCATCTTTCGGAAATATATGAAATTTTGCCCAAACTGTTGAAAGATCAGCAATCGTAAAGAGAGGCTCACCATTAGCCACATCACCGAGATTGGTATTACGTGCTAAAATAGTGCCATTAATTGGTGCTGTTACATTATAATTATTAAGGCTTTCATTACTCTCAACAACTGCTAGCACCTGCCCTTTTTTAACAGTCTCACCCAGATTGGCTTGAACACTGCGAACTATTCCAGGAAACCGCGCCCGCACTTCGGCCTTGGCGTTTTGGTTAATCGTGATGCGCCCCGTTAAAGCAATGACATTTCCAATCATAGCCGGAGCCGTTTTTTCAATCATCACGCCAGCCTGTTTTGCAGCGTCTGGCGAAATTTCGGTTTTGCCTTCTTCGTGTTCATCTCCGTGATCATCGTCCCCGCCGTGGCCGTGGTCATCATGGCTATCTTTGTTTTCATGGCTATCATGCCCATGATCTTCATGTGAATCACCACCCTCGGAATGATCATCGCTGTGGTCGTCGCCATCAGTTTCATCATGCCCACCATGATCGTGATCGTCATGACTGTCTTCTTCTTCGTGACTATCGTGACCGTGTTCATCGTGTGAATCACCATCGTCACTGTGATCGTCGCTATCAGCTTCGTCATGGCCGTGGCCGTCATGCGTTTCAGTTTCGGCTTTAACGCTTGTAATAATTGAAGGTGTCAGTTGCCACGCAAAAAGCGAAACTCCCAACACAAAGAGGTATAATATTTTTTTAGTCATTGGTTTTTCCTTCTAAGTCTGCATGAGATATTTTTTCAATCAGAGGACTATATGTCCCCATCAAGAAGTCGGTTTTTGCCTTTGCTTCATAAAGGCTTAATAAGCTATCTAAATGTGATTCCTGAACTTCATAGAGGGTGCGTTGCGCATCGAGTAAATCCAGAAAACCAAATGCTCCACGGCTATAACCGTTATCAGCTTGTTTATAAGCTTTGCGTGCGCTCGGGATAATTTCATTTTGATATCGGCTTGTTTCGTCTAAAGAAGAAGCAAAACTTTCCCATGCCTGAATAGCAGATTGTCTTAGCGATAAACCCGCTGCATAGTTTTGAGCATCGGCCTTAATCATATTGGCTTTGGCCTCTTTGATCCCACCTTGATTTCGATTGAAAACAGGGATTGGGAACGAGACACTTGCTATCAATGCTGTACTATCATTTTCATTAAAACGTCTTATTCCTAAACCAAAGCTAGGATCAGGAACTGCCTCAGAATAAGCCAAATCCAAAGAGGATTTCGCCTGCATTTTGGCAAATTCCTGCGCCTTGGATTGGGGAGCATTTTTAATAGAATCTAAAAGAGCTTGCTGATTTACCAAAGCAGGCAATGTCTTGATATCAATCTCAACATCCAAAGCAGTGCTATCAACACCACCAAAAAGCCTTGCTAAATCTGTTTTCGCCGTCACCAATTCTTTTTCGGCTTTACGCTTCTCGACTTCGGCGGCAGCTTGCTCAATATCAGCTTTTGTATGTTGAATTTCAGCAGCTTTTGCCGCGCCAACTCGTTTTTTTACAATACTGTGTGTTTTGTCTGCCAAGGCAAGGCGCTTATCAGCCAGCACCATACGCTCTTGAGCAACAGCTAAACGGACAAAGGCATATTCAGTTTCCGCTAATAAGCTTAAAGCTTGGGCTTTGGCCTGTTGTTGGCTAATTCTATAAGTGTAATCAGCCACATTTGTACGATTACGACGTTTTCCGCCTACTTCAATAGTTTGCTCAATACCAAGCGTTATTTCCGCCCCGTCGAAACCTTCATTTTCATCGTCTCCGGCAAAATTTTCAATTTCTAACACTGCATCAGGATTTGGAAGAAGTGATGCCTGAAGCTTTACGCCATCTGCCGCGTCAATATTAGCAAGAGCAGCCCTATATGTAGGGTTATTTTGCAAAGCCATTTGAAAAGCCATCTGCTTATCCAATGTCTCCGCTCCTGCCAGTGTTGGTTGCCAAAGAAGCACAGCCAACGCAGATGTATAGAGTAATTTTCTCATTATATATTCCTTTTTTGGGTTCAATAAGGGGTAAAGCGGCGCAAAGTCTTTAAGCGCAGTCTTTAGAGAATAAGGTCGTGAAAAATACATCTGTGCAGACGCAAATCGTCAGCATGCAGATACACTACGCCTTATATAATTATGATCTGGGAGGGCGTTTGAGGCCGTAGATAAAGTCTGATACGAAAACATTCGTATTCAGAGCATTTAGTTTCTCTTTTGTAAGAGAAGACAGACTATGGGTTTGGTTGGAGCTATTCATTACGTGATGAATGCAGCAACCGCCGCAAGCCATTTCACAATCTTGACTACCTAGATCGTTATGATCGTCGTCACTATCAAGATGGATTGTTGAAGAAATCTCCGAGGGAGTATCCATATCAGCATGGGCATGAGCCGCGCTGACCGTCACTGAGACGATCAATGCAAATAAAGTGAATATTAAAAATACTTTGCTCATTTTGAAAGGATAACCCTTAATGGTTTATAATTCAATAATGAATAACTGATTAAAAATTTATCAGCATCCAAAACCCCATTCCGGCCATCATAATATTTTCAGTTAATGATATAAATCCTAATGGCACATTGCTGATGCCTCCAACGCAGGCACATTTTAATTCTCTTTTATCAATATAAACCGCCTTAAAAACTGAATACCCATTGATCGTCGCGATAAAAATTGCTGCTGGTGCTGACAAAATCGTTAGAAAGCCAGAAATCATAGCAACGCCTGCAAGCATTTCTACAAATGGGTAAACATATGAATACTTGACCCATTTTTGAGCCAAAATATCGTAATTTAAAAATTGCAGGCTAAAGGCTTCTAAATCTCTCAATTTTTGTATTGCAAGTGCGCACATGCTAAATGCAATAAATAGCTCAATAACCCTAACAATGCTTAATTCACCTAATGCCCAAGAGGTTGACAATGCCATAAGGATAGTGGTCGCAAAAATTGCAATAATCGGTCTGTAAGTTGTTCCATCTTGGACTTTACCAAAGAATTTTTTCAAGTCGTCATAACCACCAATGCGCTTATCATCAATGAACGTCTGCGGCGTGGTTTGAATGTCATGTGTCTCTTTAAATTGATCGGTTTCTTCACGACTTGATAAATGGTTGTCTTCTACCTCATATCCTTCATCTTTCAAAAGGTCTAGTGTTTTTAGACCATAGGGACATATGTGTTTGTCCATCACCATGCGGTATACGGTTGCTTTTTTTGACATTATAACTCTCCTTCAAATTTTGGTACGGAACGACCCTCCGCTTGCTCTTGGCTTCTAGCTTCACCATTCTGAGCAATGTCTTCTAATAGCCATTTCATTTCTTTAATTTCGCGACGTTGTGCCTTTATGATTTCGTTCGCAAGCTCTTTAACGCGAACATCATCAATGTTTGCGCGCTCACTTGTCAGGATAGCTATGGAGTGATGTGGGATCATCGCGCTCATCCACGATTCATCTTGAACTGTTGTTTGTGAACGGACTAAAAACAAAGCTCCAGAAAATATAATCGCACTACCCGCAAAAATTAGGATATTAGTTTTAGCGTTTTTATACATACCAAGCATAAATAAAAGCATAACTATAGCCATAGCTGCCCCCATATATATAGCCATATATGAACGCGTTTCACTAAAGAAAACGTGGTCTACCGCGTAAGAATTTAGGTACATTAATCCAAACATCACGAGTGTTGATGTTCCAATCATTGCAAAAAATCTAGTATAATTATTCATTTGATATATTTTCCTTTCTTATTAAATTAAAACCAAAATTTAAGGCCAGTTACAAATGCCGTATTATTGGTTTGCTCTCCATCAGCCTCCAGCATATTTTTAGTTTCACCTGTGGCTTGTTCCCAACTCACCCCGACATAGGGCGCGAATTTCCGGCTGAATTCATAGCGTAGCCGTAAGCCAGTTTCAAAGCCTGTGATACCAGAGCCTATATTATATTCCTCAACATCTTGTACGGCGACTTCGGTTTCAAAACGCGGCTGCAAGATCAAACGCTGCGAAAGCAGTAAATCATACTCGGCCTCAAGAACTGCAGATACATCACCTTCATCACTAACATAAGATGTAGCTTCTATTTCAAACCAATATGGTGCCAAGCCCTGAAAACCAAGCGCTGCAAAATCACGATCATCTGCTTCGCTGATAAAATCATGACGAACCCCGACTTGCAAATCCCAAAAGGAAGCGACGTTTCGGCTATATAAAGCTTCAACAGAAGTCTGTTCATGCTTATCCGTAGTGGTGTTGTATTCACCCTCACTTTTGAGCCACAGCTTATTATGGTCAGTTCCTACCCATGCCTGTATGTCATGTAAAAGAATATTATCGCCTTGTTGAAAGCGCTGCTCTAAACGATCGCCCATAACTTGATATAAAATTTGATTATCATGAACTAGCTGAACACCATAATTCATTTGCGGGCCGTCTTGACCATCTTCAACTACTTTTTTGATCGGTTTGCCGACTTCAGGGTTGGTTTCAACATCATAATAATCTGCCGGAAACTTTTTGTCTTTAGGATCAACAAACTTTTCCGCTTCTTGTTCCATCTCCCCCTGCCCCTCATTCATAGAATGCATTGAGTGATCCATTTGTGCTTGCGCATCTAAAGGGAGAGCTAAAATTGCTATTGTTAATAGGATGTATTTTTTCATGTTTAAATTCCTCTGTTAAGCGACGCGCACGGCTTGCATCATGCCTGCTTCCATATGATACAAAAGATGACAGTGAAATGCCCAATCACCCTTTTCTATAGGTGTTATTAGTGCAGAGAGTTTCTCGCCTGGCTTCATCAAAATGGTATGTTTGTAAGGGATTTTATCGTGGCTATTGCCATTTTCGATCTGCATCCACATGCCATGCAGATGTATTGGATGTTCCATCATGGTGTGGTTTACCAAATAAAGTCTTAAACGTTCATTATGTCTGAAGAGATAAGGACCGTCCTGCTCTGTAAATTTCTTTCCGTCAAATGAAAACATATAGCGTTCCATATTAGCCGTCAGGTTTATCGTCATTTCTCGATCAACATCTGGCT
The DNA here is from genome assembly GCA_964350795.1 of uncultured Micavibrio sp. Lineage (GTDB taxonomy): Bacteria > Pseudomonadota > Alphaproteobacteria > Micavibrionales > UBA1664 > UBA1664. The sequence goes on along the minus strand of CAYGLI010000065.1, from coordinate 2,438 downwards.
TGTATGGCTGAGGCTCATTAGATACGAGATCTTTATAAGTTAAAACTTTCCAACCATCTTTGCCCAAACCAATACCGGGATCGGAAAGCCTATCTTTTGGTTCGGTTACGACCATCACTACATTCGTATTGGATTTGTCTTCCTGAAACGGCTTAGGTCCATTGGGGCCGGGGATATTGGGGTCTTGCTTCATATTCATTTTGGAATGATCCATGCCAGACATATCATGGGACATCATTTTGGCAACATCCTCGTCCTTCATGTCCTTCATATCTGTCATTTCACCACTGCTCATATCCATGCCTGCCATCATACCCATGTCACTCATTTTACGAACGGGGCGCGGACGAAGCGGCGGAACAGGGTCGCTTAGACCCGGCTCTGGAGAGAGTGTTCCACGGGCATAACCGCTCCGATCAAGACTTTCTGCCATGATTGTAAAAGGCTTATCTTGACGTGGACGTACCAACACATCATAGGTTTCAGCCACACCGATGCGGAATTCATGTATATCAACGGGCTTTACTTTTTTTCCGTCGACCATAACAACTTGCATATCCAAGCCTGGAATACGAACGTCAAAAATACTCATTGCTGCCGCATTGATAAAACGAAGACGGATGATTTCTCCAGGGTTAAAAATACCAGTCCAGTTCATATCTGGCGAGTTGCCATTAACAAGATATGTATAAGTTGAGGCCGTAACATCTGCTAAATCTATCGGCATCATTCGCATTTTACCCCACATCATGCGTTCATTAACGGTATCCCCCAGCCCTTTTTCTGAAACATCGTCAAAGAAGTCCCAAACAGTACGCTTTTGATAATTGTAATAATCACCGCTTCGTTTGATATTTGCAAAAATCGTTTCAGGGTCGGTAAATGACCAATCTGAAAGCTGTACGACATAATCGCGGTCAAAAGCAAAAGGCTCTGGTTCTTTAGGATCAATGACTATGGGACCATATGTGCCTGTCTGTTCCTGAAAACGTGAATGACTGTGATACCAATAGGTTCCAGCTTGCTTGACTTCAAATTCATACTCATACGTCTCTCCAGGCTGGATACCATCAAAATTAATTCCTGGAACGCCATCCATTCGATTTGGGACAATCAAACCATGCCAGTGAATAGAGCTATGCTTTGTATCCATCATTGAGTTTGTGACATTAAGGCGAACAGTATCTCCTTCACGCAAACGAACCAATGGAGCCGGTACAGTGCCGTTTACAGCAGTAGCCCGTCCTGTCCGTCCATTAAGCGTAAAAGGCGCATAATCTATGTTAAAATTATATAGCGATTTCGCAGGGATACCTCCAATGCCTTGCTCATCAACAGCTCCAGACGCAGTTGTTGTTTTCGCCCAAGCTGGAAGAGGTAGGCTCATATTGAGGCCAGTAACAAAAGCCGCACCCGCCGCGCCGCCAATAAATTGTCGCCTTGATATTGATTGTATTTTTGATTTCTTAATCATAAAAATTCCTCCCTTTTAAACGTTTTCAATAGGATAAAGTTCATATTTTCTTCAGGTTTAAACGCAGAGCATTCAACACCACACTTACAGAACTTAGTGACATCGCAGCCGCTGCAATGATCGGTGACAGCAAGATGCCAAAGAACGGATATAAAATACCTGCGGCTATAGGAACGCCTGCCGCATTATAGATAAAGGCAAAAAACAAATTCTGGCGGATATTACCCATCGTTAAAACTGAGAGCTTTCGGGCGCGAACAATACCGATCAAATCACCTTTCAGCAGCGTTATGCCTGCACTTTCCATGGCAACATCCGTGCCAGTACCCATAGCGATACCGACATCGGCTGCGGCCAATGCAGGCGCGTCATTTGTGCCATCTCCTGCCATGGCAACAATACGCCCCTCGGCTTGCAGCTTTTTAACAATTTTGCCTTTATCTTCAGGCAAGATTTCAGCCTCAACTTCTTCAATGCCGAGCATTTTTGCCACCGCCTCTGCCGTGCGGCGATTGTCACCCGTCAACATAACAATGCGCAGACCCTGTTTATGCAACGCATTAATGGCTTCTTGCGTGGTTTCTTTAATCGGATCGGCAATCGCAAGCAATCCAGCAGGTTTGCCGTCAACAGCTATAAATATAACCGTTGCACCATCAGAACGAAGCTCATCCGCTTGAGCTGTAAGCGCAGAAACATCAATGGATTGCTCCTCCATCAACATGACATTACCAAGTGCAACATTTTTGCCTTGGATTTTTCCGATCACACCTTTGCCCGTAGGCGAGTCAAAATTTTCCGCAGCATTTAAATCTATATTTTTCTCCTTAGCCGCTTCGACAATCGCATGCGCCAAGGGATGCTCGCTGCCTTGCTCTAATGACGCTGCCAATGATAAAAGGCTGTCATCAGTAAAACGAACAACAGCAACAAATTAAGAGACGGTGGGTTTACCTTTAGTCAA
>CAYGLI010000064.1:0-9041 GCA_964350795.1 uncultured Micavibrio sp. | reverse complement strand
GCGACCCGCCGTGGGTGAGAATACATTTCACCTGCCCACCTGATTTTTTAATAAGGCGGATGAGTTCAAGTGATTTGTAAGCGGCGATACCTCCGCTAATCACCAATAAAATACGTTTATTTTTTAACATTTAAATCTTTCAAAACGGCGAATGGATTCGGTTTTGCGTCTTCTGGTTTGGCCTCGATATAATCACCAGACCCCTCATTTTCGGCCCGAGGGTAATCATCCAAGGCCAACCCTAAAAATTGCGCGGCGACTTCGCCCAAATCAATTTCACCATTTTGTATGGATTCGGGATCCTCCTTTTCATCCTTGATTTCATATTCATCGTCGGATTCCTTTTTTGCCTTGGCTTGTTCAAAACATGCAATACGGGAATTGTCGATATAATAGGCATCGATATCTTGTTTGATTGATGTTGGAACGGGATTACCACTCACGACCGATACTTGGTTCACAAACCCTGTCAGTTTACCTGTCACGTGATATAGTATTTTGGAAACAGAGACAGATATATCGGCCTGTAATGATTCAATTGAATCCAAATCAAACCGTTTACACAGTGCGTCACATTCGTATTCATCAGGTGTAATTGTCTGTTTAACACCGTGGCGGTCAATGTGATCGATCCTAAGGGGACGTGAAAACTCATAATCCATTATTTGAATAATCCTTTGATATAGGTTTTAAAGGCAGAAGACATTTCGCCGTCATCGCCAAAGACATTGCGGCGTGTGATATCCGCGTGGTCGGCATTGGCAGCGGCATGCGCCTGAATGATGCCGTTGAAATCTTTCATATATCGCTTCATTTTTTTAGGAACGCCCAAATCCCCAACACCTATTTCACGAAAGGCATATTCGATATCTTGGAAAATAATATCGAACAGGATTTGAGATTTATGCGTTTCGTTTTTTTCAGCATAATCTAAAAAATAAGGTGCGGCGTGCAATGTTAACATTTGAAAACGCCCAATTGGTTTATCGGGTACATAGTAATCCGTATATAATATCGGATTTCGCGATTGCTCTAAAATTTGTTGGTACAAATCCGCAATCTGGTTGTTTTTGCGTTTAAATAGGGAAAACATATCAATCTCCTCTTTTCTTCTTTGATATATATAGCTAGTCTAAGCAGTAATATGAAGAGAATATTACAAATTTGTTTAATGATTGGTTTTTTATCCGCTTGTACCGCAATGGAGACAACGCGCGGCAACTATTTATTTGTTGAGGATATCCAAACAATTCAACCCAATATTTCAACCCAAACAGATGTTTTGAACATTTTGGGAACGCCTACCGCCAAGGCCGTTTTTGATGATAACACATGGTATTATGTTGGCTTGAAGACCGAGAAAGAAAGCTTTTTCGATGAAAAGGTTGTTGATAGGCAGGTTTATAAATTAACATTCGATGATTTAGGGTTGGTGCAAACCGTAACCGAAGAACAGGTTGATGTCGTTGATGTGCCGTTGGCATCGCGTGTAACACCGACATCTGGAAACGAGGTCACATTTTTGCAACAAATTTTGGGTAATATCGGTAAGTTCAACCCGCCAGCACAATAAAGAGATCCATATCATGACAAGACAATATTTTGGAACTGATGGAATTCGCGGTCAGGCGAATAAGCATCCGATGACCGCCGATGTGGTGATGAAATGCGCGATGGCGGCGGCACATGTTTTAAAGGGTGATAATGGCCACAAACATAAAAAGGTTTTGATTGGTAAGGACACACGCCAATCCTGTTACATGATTGAACAGGCGATGGCGGCGGGTTTTTTATCAATGGGGATGGAAGTCATCCTCGTTGGGCCGCTGCCCACACCCGCAGTTGCGTATTTAACGCGATCTTTGCGTGTGGATTTGGGCGTGATGATTTCCGCCTCGCATAATCCATACCAAGATAATGGCATTAAATTTTTTGCCCATGATGGTTATAAATTATCTGATGAGACAGAATTAGCGATTGAGGCGGCAATGGATAGTGATTTGTCGCAATATCTATCCCCAAGCGATGATATCGGACAGGCGGTTCGATTGGACAGTGCGAATGGGCGATATATTGAATTTGTAAAAAATTCACTGCCAGATGGTATGCGTTTTGATGGCCTGAAAGTTGTTGTTGATTGTGCCAATGGCGCCGCATACAAGGTTGCGCCAAAAATTCTTTGGGAATTGGGCGCAGATGTTATTGCCATTGGGTGTGACCCGAATGGTAAAAATATTAATGACCAATGTGGTGCAACGCACACAGAGGCATTGGAATCAAAAGTTAAAGCCGAGAAAGCCGATCTAGGAATTGCGCTGGATGGCGATGCAGATCGATTAATCATGGTTGATCAGAATGGTCAACGCATTGATGGTGATCAATTAATGGCTTTATTAGCCAAAGCGGGCAAGCAAAAAGGATGGTTAAAAGGGCAGGGCGTCGTTGCAACGGTCATGTCAAATTTGGGATTAGAGAGATATTTAAAATCATCAGATGTTACACTTCATCGATCCGCAGTTGGCGACAGATATGTTGTTGAAATGATGCGCGAAAAGGGCATTAATTTAGGCGGTGAACAATCAGGGCATATTGTGTTGTCCGATTTTTCAACAACAGGTGATGGTTTGTTGGCGGCCATTCAAATTATGGCGATTATGAAGGAAGAAAATAAAGATTTAGCATCCTTGTGCCATGTTTTTGATAGTGTCCCGCAACATTTGGAAAATGTAAAATTGGTTGGTGTGACTGCGGCGCAGGTGATGAATCACGGTGATGTCAAACAGGCAATTGAGCAAGCACAAGAAACGTTAAATGGTTCTGGGCGTGTTCTTGTTCGACCATCAGGCACTGAACCGCTTATCCGTGTTATGGCGGAAGGTGATGATGAGTCGCAAGTGAAAGACGTGATAGGAAATATTATTCAGATAATTCAGAAGGTTGCGTAGAGTCGTCATCGTCGTCGTCATCATCATGCCTATTTTTATTTTGCATGGTTTTTGGCTGGTCATTAACTGTGTTGTTTTTTACAGGAATTGGTCGAATAGGAAAACCATAATCGTCTAATCTATATTGGCCTGTCACCTTTTCACCCCAACGTTTAACCAATTTTTCTTGTTCAATTTTTATTTTTTTAAGGCGCTTTTCGGAACGTTGGATAACCAAAGATGATGTAATACCCGTTACGGCTTTATCAATTGCATAACCACCAGCGGCAAGCATGTAAATTACAAGGATATTCTCAACGTTGGAAACCATGCGAAATGCGTTTTCAACTGTTTGTTGGCCAAATTCTGTCCAAAACTCCAAAAGGAAAGGAAAACAGCCAGCAAAGTTCATTGCCCCGATGCAGATTGTTTTATTGCGCCCAACCGACCTGTCAGTTACAAAGGCCGCAATGGTGGGCATCATTCCAAACGCCAAGAAAACAGTCGTTGGTAAAAAAATGACACCAACAACGACTAAAATTAAAAGAGCAAGTTTTAATGCCATTAGGTTGCTCCTCCTGAATAATGAACGATCAGAAATCCAATGATAACAAGAGTAGAAATAATACCAGATATAGTGGCGGCCCATTCACGACCTGTACGTTCTGCAAAATATTTTGGTTTTTTCAATTTTTTAGCGATGATGACTTTTTCGTTTTCTAATTCTCGATAGCGGACAATAGCGCGACGGTATGTGATTTGATCTTTTTTTACTTTTTCTGGGCTTTCAACGAGGGTTAAAATATCTTGGAGGATACCAGTTTCTTTTTTAACCAATAAGTCTTTGTGGATTTTATTTTGATATTCGGTATCATGATAGCGATCAATGACGGGCTCTAATAATTTACAAATCCATTTTGTGACATGCGGCAACGGGGGTACGTCGTTAAATCGTTGAATAGATGTTAAAATATTTAGGCAGGCAAGCGTATAGCGATAATCTTGATCTGAGGATAAATCAAAGGCATGTGGCTCTACTAAACGACTATCACGGCTAATTAAAAAACAGGCTGTGTGTTGATCGATTATTTTTTCAGGGTAATTACTACCATAGCTTTCTGCGGCGCTTTCTAGTGAAATCGCAAATTCTGTTGGCGTTGTCGCAAAATATTCTGATACAGTGGGGCTTAGGCAATGAATTGATGGATTAAGGTAATAAAGACACCGCTCAATTCCATTCGTCATGTCACGCTGCCTTAAAAATCCACGTATTTTATCGAATTTTTGTCTTATGCCAGCTGTATCCGTGTTTAATTCTTCTAATGTTGTTAGCCAAAAATAAATAATCCCACTGCTGAATAAATCAACAAAGTTATTAAGTCCTTTTTTCTGCATAAACGAACTGGCCATAACATTTCCAATGGCGTCAAGGTTAAGTGCCATAGAGCGGTAACGAAGTGGTGCGTCAGGGTCTAGCGCAATGGATACAAGCGGAAGTAGCCTATCCCAATGCCCGACACCTGAACCACCTTCTTTTGCCGCAAGCGTTGCCAAATCTACACGATTAAGCATTTCTTTATCGCTGAGAGATCTCTCTATCCAATGAATTAGTTCATTGCCTTCAATCAATGCCGCGGCATCTTGTGGTTTTTGAAACAATCTATGTGCTAATGTTTTGGCATAGAAAAAATTAGTACCATCAAATTTTATGCCGCGTGCCGCCTTTTTGGCTTTTGTTGTTTGTTTGGCGTTTAGGCGTTGTCCATCAAGCCATCCTAAAACCTCTTCTAGTGACCATCGATTTTTTTCAATATCGGTCAATAGGCCGCGAATAAGGTCGGAAATTCCGCTAGATATTCTATCGCTTGATCCAACCAATGCAGAATAGCTTCCAGTAACTACCTTCGCGGTAATAATTTCATCGTCTGTTTTTCCTTTGAGGGGGTCAAAATTTCGAACATGCATGGCAAGCAAAACACCAAGTGAATATAGGTCATCCTTAATTGTGCCTTCACCACGACCAATCGGATCTGCCATCGCTCTTGAAATTGGTTCATAAACAACCGGTTGATTAAAGGATGCGGGGGTAGATAAACATTCACCCAATTTTATTTTTGAATGGTCATCGGCACCGCCATTATAAAGATTGCTCGCTCGAATATTACCGTGCGTGACATCACGTTGTTGAATATCTTTTAGTGACATAACAATTGGTATTAAAAGATTTTCTAAAATTTTATCTGTTTTCCACCCCTTGGCGATGTCGGTGTCATTTTTATAAAGTCTTTGACCAAGGGTGTCTTTATAGATGTAAACATACCCAGCGGTATTATTAGGCATGATTGCACGGCCATATGCCACAAGCTGTGGCAGGGTTGAATTTGCATGGGATTGGTAATGTTGTGTAACGTTTGTTCTTGGGGTGTATTTTGGGTTACAGATCATTGTGAAAAAACCAGATGCTTTTGATTGGCTTGTCCCTGTTGAATAAGCCTTCACCTCGGTTGTTGAGTATTCCTTAAGCTCTTTTGAAAGATCGATAAAATAGCGATTTTGAAAGACAGCAAAACCACCCGTAGGGGTTTTTGGCGTGACGTTGCTTTCCTCAGGCTTATCTTTTTTGTTTTCTTCTTCAGTAGTGTCCATAAAATTGCGATTCGAATTTAAGAAATTGATTATTTTTTGTGAAAGAATAGTTTACACTTAAATCATATCAAACTTCTTAAAGTTATCCAATGCCAAACAAAACACTCAATAAAAATCATTTTTACGCGTTTCTCATGTCATGTACATTCGCTGTCACACCGTTAAGCGCAGATGACACATCGCAATTAACCAATAATTTTTCGGTTGATGATGCGATATCCTACGCGCTTTCAACAAATCCTGAATTGGCATCATCATCATTCAATGTTGATTTGGCGGAGGAGGCGGTTGATTTGGCGCGCGCTGGCTATCGCCCAAATATAAATATTACTGGAGGCGTTGATTATCTTCAAAGTGACAATGATGTCCGTGACAAATGGCAAAGCAATACATCAAAAACAGCAGGCATCGGTTTGGAACAAACATTATTTCGTGGGGGGCAAACGGTTGCCGATATTAATCAGCAACAAACATTAAAACAATCGGCTATGCTTGGGTTTCGTGGTGAAATACAGGATAAAATAATTGATATTGTTGCGGTTTATATGGAGACATTTCGCGCCAATCAGGCCATGCAGGTCAATCAAGATAATGTATCATTATTGGGCGAAGAATTAAAGGCAACTACCGCACGGTTTGAGGCGGGCGAGTTAACAAAAACAGATGTAGCACAGGCTGAGGCGCGCTTGGCACAAGCAAATGCGGAGTTGGCAAATTCACAGGCTGTTTTTGAGGTTGCGATGGCCAATTTCCGCAAGGAAACAGGCATAACCGAATACGTTAATTTGTTCTATCCCGATATAGACCCCAACCGATTGCCAGAGGCATTAGATATTGCGCTTTCAATGGGGTTACGTTTGAACCCTGATATTATTGCCGCCATGGCCAATGTTGAGGCGCAGGATTTTGATGTTCAAGAACAAAAGGGCGCGTTTTATCCGCAAGTATCCCTCGGCGCAGGCGTTAATTTGGAGAGAGACCCAACATTCAACCAATATGACAGGCAAGAAAGTGCAAATATCGGCGTCAATGCAACATTGCCAATTTATCAATCAGGTGTTTTGCGTAACCAATTACGCCAATCGAAAATTAAAAAATCGCAATCATTAAGTGACTTGGAATTCACAAGACGTGATGTGACTAACGATATTATTGCCGCGTGGGAAGAGTATAAGGCCGTTTTGGTTCAATTACAGGCGCGAGAAACACAATTAAATGCGTCCGAATTAGCCTATAAGGGCGTTCAGTTGGAAGAAGAGGTGGGCGCACGGTCGATTTTAGAGGTTCTTGACGCCAATCAGGATGTCCGCGACGCGGAATTATTATTAATTGATGCAAGGCGTGATAAAGTAAATGCCTATTATCGATTGCTGGGTGCAATTGGACTTTTGGATGATTCACTTTGGGATAAGTCCAAAAGGATGCTTTGACAAAAGGGATTTTCTATTCAATATTGGGGTATTAACTAATTTTTTGAGAACTTATGGCTGACGATAAAAAAACAGACGATGAACCATCCATCGAGGAAATTCTTTCATCTATTCGGGATATTATTTCTGAAGATGACGATGATGGTGTGAATCAGGAGGTTTTAACAGCCGAGCCTGAACCAACGCCTAAAGTTGTAGAAGCACCAAAGGTAGAGGTTGAAGAAGCCGATGATGATATCGTCGAATTAACCGATGTCGTTGAGGATGAAACTTCCGCTACGGACTCTGATAACGATGATGATCCGTTGGCTGGAATCGATTTGGGTCACCCTGATGACGATGATTTAGAGATTGAAGAGTTGGATGATAATGGATTGGATGATATTTTAGGTGTTGAGGATGCTGAATTAAGCTCTGATGACGAAGAGGATATTTTTGATTCCATTGATATTGACAATGAACCAGAAGATGTGATGGCGTCTGTGCCTGAGAGTGAGAATATGCCTGATACAAATGATGAAGCATTGGTGGATAAAATTGCAGAGAGCGCAACGATTGGTGCAATGGCAAAATTGGCCGAAAATATCGCGATTTCAAAAACAAAAGAAGGCGTGACGTTGGAAGACATCGTTGCCCAACAATTGCGTCCATTGTTAAAGGATTGGCTAGATGAAAATCTGCCTAGTTTAATTGATAGAATTGTGTCTAAAGAGCTGGAAAGGCTTGCAAATAAGGCCGCGGGGAAGTAAAACTTTATCCTGATACTAATGTAAGGATAGAGACATGCTCGATAAATCATTTGATTTCCAAAATGCGCAGGCCGATTTAACACCCCAATTTGAACAATCACCGTTATTAACAGCGGATCCGTCATCGGATAAAACCCCATTCACCATTATGATGCCCCCGCCAAACGTCAATGGCTCGCTCCATGTTGGGCATTCGCTTGTCATGACGTTGCAGGATGTTTTGGTTCGCTATCAACGGATGAAGGGCAAAGACGTCTTGTGGATGCCAGGAACGGATCATGCGTCCATCGCTGTTGATTTGTTCGTCCGAAAGGAATTGGAGGCCGAAGGGTTGACCAAGGATGATATTGGGCGTGAAGAATTCCTCAAACGGTGTTGGAAACAAAAGGAAAAATCAGGCGGAACGATTATGAATCAATTGCGTCAATTGGGCGCAACGCCTGATTGGTCACGCGAACGATTCACGATGGATGATGATTATATGAAATCGGTCATCACCATGTTTGTGAAAATGTATAAGGATAATTTGATTTACCGTGACCAACGGTTGGTCAATTGGGATCCAAAATTACAAACATCCATTTCCGATATTGAGGTTGATCACAAGGATGTGAAGGGCAAATTATATACCGTTAAATATATGTTTGAGGATGGCAGCGGTTCTATTTCTATCGCAACAACGCGCCCTGAAACAATTTTGGCTGATGGTGCAATTGCTGTCCATCCAGATGATGAAAAATACAAACACCTGGTTGGACAATTTGTTGTTGTTCCCGTTGCAAATCGTATTATCCCCATCATTGCGGATGAATACGTGAAGGCGGATTTCGGATCAGGTGCGGTTAAAATTACTGCCGCGCATGATTATAACGATTTCGAAGTTTACAAACGTCACAAGGATAAGGGCATTCCGCTTATTAATCTGATGAATCCAGACGGCACAATGAATGAAAATTGCCCCGAAGATTATCAAGGGTTAGACCGCTTTGCCGCGCGCGACAAAATCATTGCCGATTTGGACGAATTGGAATATTTGGAAAAAATCGAAGACCATGTGCATCAGGTTCCTTATGCCGAGCGTTCAGGCGTTGTGGTTGAACCATATTTGACCGACCAATGGTATGTTGATGCCAAGGAATTGGGTAAACCAGCGTTAAAGGCCGTCGAGGATGGCACAATGGAATTCGTTCCAAAACAATGGGAAAACACTTATTATTCATGGATGCGGAATTTAGAGCCATGGTGTATTTCACGCCAATTATGGTGGGGATATCAAATTCCCGCATGGTATG
>CAYGLI010000063.1:2490-9347 GCA_964350795.1 uncultured Micavibrio sp. | reverse complement strand
GTTTATTTTGAACTACAGACTTCAAAGAATTTTAAGACTAATAAATTAAAAAACTCCTTTTACTCCTTAGCCTCTGTAGTTTATAAAATACGAAAAAGGAAAAATAAACATGTTTGATTTAAAAGATATCCGTCAAAACCCTGAAAAATATGATGCTGGATGGGCGCGTCGTGGATTGGGCGCGCAGACACCAAAAATTCTGGAATTGGATGAAAAACGTCGTACGGTTCAAACCGAACTTCAGGAATTACAAAACGAGCGGAAGGTGAAATCCGCGGAGGTTGGTAAAATTAAATCTCAAGGTGGTGTTGCGGATTCCATTATGGCGGAGGTTGCGTCATTAAAAGACAAAATGTCTGATTTGGAACAGGCTGAACGCGATTTGGGCGAGGATATTAAAAATATTTTGTCCACCTTGCCAAATATTTTATCGGATGATGTGCCTGATGGCGCGGACGAAGAAGATAACGTCGAAATTCGTTTATTCAAAGATCGCCAAGTCGCCGATGACAATCACCCTGATCATGTCACGATTGGTGAGATGTTGGATATGATGGATTTTGAAACAGCGGCCAAAATATCTGGCGCGCGTTTTGTTATACTTAAGGCAGGAATTGCTCGATTAGAACGTGCATTAGCTCAATTTATGTTGGACACGCATACCCAAGAGCATGGATATACTGAAATAAATGTACCGTTACTTGTTAATACAGAAACCATGTATGGAACGTCACAATTGCCAAAATTTGAAGATGATCAATTTCAAACGACCGATGGTCGCTGGTTATTACCAACCTCAGAAGTTGCATTAACTAACCTAGTGCGCGAGAGTATTTTAGATAACTTAGGTACTCCTATTCGTATAACAGGTTATACACCATGTTTTCGTAAGGAAGCTGGATCCGCAGGGCGTGATACAAGGGGAATGATTAGGAATCATCAATTTCATAAAGTTGAAATGGTCTCTATTACCCGTCCAGAAGATAGTCAGGCAGAGCATGAGCGTATGACGGAATGTGCAGAAACTATTCTCAAAAAACTCGATTTACCTTTCCGTACGATCACCCTTTGCTCTGGAGACACCGGTTTTGGCTCCACTAAAACATACGATTTAGAAGTTTGGTTGCCAGGTCAGGGGCAATATAGAGAGGTATCTTCTTGTTCTAATATGGGTGATTTTCAGGCACGACGCATGAATGCACGATATCGTCCAATAGGTCAAAAAAACACCGAATTTGTTCATACATTAAATGGTTCAGGACTTGCCCTTAGTAGAACGGTTCCTGCCGTCATGGAAAATTACTGGGACGCAGATACTCAATCAATCGTTATCCCAAAGGTTTTAAAGCCTTATATGGGTGGGGTTGAACGGATTGCGGCGCAATAAGTTTGCCTCATTGCCAAAACAAAACGAACCCATCACAATACTATATTAATGTATATTAGAGGGAAGCATATATCATGGCAATGGTCATCGTTTTTGGGTCACTGAATATTGATTTGGTGATGAATGTTAAGCATCAACCGGTTATTGGAGAGACGGTATTAACCAAAACCTATGAATGGTTGCCCGGTGGTAAGGGTGCGAATCAGGCGGTCGCATGTTCGCGATCTGGTGTTAAAACCGCAATGGTTGGGCAAATTGGTGATGATGGTTTTGGCACACGTATTTTGCATGCTCTTAAACGGGATGAGGTTTTAACGTCTGGTGTTGTGCGCAGTGATGAGCACCCAACCGGCATGGCCTTTATAACGATAGATAAAAATGGCGATAACCAAATTGTTGTCGCTGGGGGTGCAAATCGCCTAACATCAGCAGACCAAGTTCCTAATGAAATATTGCATAAGGATAATGTTGCCCTCATGCAAATGGAGGTTAACTATTCCGAAAATTGGGATGTTATTCATCGCTCAAAAGCTGTGGGCGCAAAAACAATTTTGAACCTAGCGCCCGCAGGCTCTGTTCCACGTGAAGTTCTCAATGATTTGGATTATTTGATTGTGAATCAAATTGAAGGTCGACAAATGGCCGAAAAGATGGGTTTAAAAATCGAAGATAGTGCAATCGCGTTGGCCAAAAAATTAGCAAAAGAGGCTGATTTAACTTGTGTTATGACGCTTGGTCCGTTGGGTTGTATCGCCATGAAACCTGACGGCAAAGGATGGAAAATCAATGCCTACCAAATTGGTGATGAATTGGTTGATACAACGGGGGCAGGGGACACATTTTGTGGTGTATTTGCGGGATGTGTGTTTAAGAAAATGAGCCTTCAAGACACATTGCGGCGCGCATCCATCGCCGCATCATTAGCCTGCAAAGGCAAGGGAGCGCAAACGGCAATGCCTTATGATAGTGATATAGATGAATTTTTAGAAGAAATAGAACCAGCGGTAGCGATTTAAAAAAAAATCCTATTGCGAGAAATTACTCAACAACCCACTCCTCTGATTCACCCTTATGATTTTTATATTTAATCATATATCTCTCACAGGCATCTTTAAGTTCGTTAGTGAGTGATTTTACAATTTTTGTATCAACATCTTTGATGTTATTTTTAATTACAACATCCATCGAATAGACGTGTGCGCGTATTACATGATGATTATCAATGTTCAAATATGGCAGGGATTCAACAAATCGTAATAGATTATTAGATATCCAAGCCAAAGCCTTATTGTTAGATAATTTTGCACTGACATCAAATGGAATCAAGTTGAAAAGAAAATCATCAATTATCAAATTATTTTTGGATCCGATAAAATCTTTGTCCTCTAATTGTTTCTTCATTAAGGCAACTTTTTGTGTTGCAAAAGAATCATAATCAAACTCTATAGCATCAGCTGCCTTTTGCGCGGCCTCTATTATAGAGCTCGGCAAACCGCCAATCCCGGTTTTTTTTAATAAAAAGTTCTCTGTTTTAATAAATTTTACTACAATATTATCCATACAAAAATAATCCCAAAATTAGGTTTTAAGAATACTATGATGTTTTTACGTGCAGAACATGTCATTTTTTCGACATTTATTATATTTTTAGAATATCAGAATTGTGTTAATAAAACAGTAAAAATTATATAAATGTGGAAATAAGTGCTTAATATAAATTCATAAAAAAATATTCTGGGGAGGGTATTTAAATCGCAATGGCAAGAACATTGACTCTTGAAAATATGGATTATGTGTCCTTACAAAGGACATTTGATTATAGCGCGCTTGGCTCTGACCCTTGGGAAGCCTTTCAAATACAGCAAGATCGATTAAGACGTGGAGTGAAAGAAAAAATTACTTTGGGTGATGTTTACCGTTTATTTAATGAAGGTCTTCAGTTTCATGAGGTTAAGAATGCTCTACATGTCGGCGATAACGCATTAGATCGCCAAATTGATAACAAAACCGTTCTTATTGGTGAAGCATTTTATCATGCGGTTAACCCAGGAATTAAGGGGTTTAACAAAGCTAATATCGTTCGTGTATTGTGTGATGAAAATATAGATGAATACATGGCAACTCATGGTGCCCTAAAGACATTTGGCCATGCATCCCACACAACATTTGAATCATTAACAGGTGAACCAGACAGTATGGTTTGGCGTCACGCCCAGAAATTTGATGTGATTATTTCCAAGGATACTGCACAAAAATCAAACAACATATCAGACGAAACACGTGACCTTACAAATTGTGCTGAGGATGCATGGAGTGATGTTTTATCGCGTAATGGTGGCGTTATTGATGATGAAATACGTACGCTGCCTATTATCATTCATATTAAGGATTCTCAGGCATCAGGACGTGAAATACGGAACCTTTTAAGAAAATATAAAAAAGAAATTAAAATTTTACTAAATGAAAGAAAATCACCTGTAATTGAGCTTAAAAAAGGGCGTAGACCACAAATTTGCAAGCATTACATGGAATTGATTGATGGTGACCGTGAAGAAAAACGTCAAAAGTTAATTGATAAGCGCGTAGAGAAATTTATTCAATTAGATCACTTAAATCTTGGTAAGGATATCCTTATCGAATATACCCCTACGATAAGAGGGTTGATTGAAAATGATGTGGACAGGATTATGTCAGAACATAAACGTAATGCAGAAGTTTTAATGCTTACGCTTAATGATTGTATGGATAGAATCGATAAAGTAGGGACGATGACACTTTATTCACAACGTAATTTGATAAAACAAATTAATAATGAAAAGCCACAAAAGGAATTACAGGAAAAACAACGAGTTCGAAGAGAGGAATTCTACTCAAGAAAACCTCACTTGCGCCCACGGATTGCCGCCTAATACTTAATCCCCAAAATCTCGTAATCCTTCGCGCCTTTTGGTGTTTTGACGGATACGGAATCGCCTTCGCCCTTACCAATTAATGTTTTGGCCAATGGGGCGGTGAGGGATATTTTGTTGTTTTCCATGTCGCCTTCATATTCACCAACGATTTGATAAGTGTGTTCTTCGTCTGTGTCTTCATCCACGACTGTAACGAACGCACCAAAACGCACAACATCATTTTTAAATTTGGACGTGTCAATCACGTCAGCACGGCCAAGAACACTTTCTAGTTCTTGGATACGACCTTCGATAAAGCTCTGTTTTTCCTTGGCTGCGTGATATTCAGCGTTTTCAGATAAATCGCCATGTGCGCGTGCCTCGGCAATATCCTGAATCACCTCTGGGCGTTGCACTTTTTTTAAATCATTCAGCTCATCAACCAATATGGCGTGGCCGTCTTTTGTCATTGGAATTTTATCCATGATCGTATCCTTATAATAAAAAAGACCGCATAAAAACATGCGGACTTTGCAAAAAATTAATATCTGATCAGTAAGATAGAATAAAAGAGTGGAAACGTCAAGATTTGAGCAATATTGATTTATTATATCAGCGTGAGGCATTAAAGATTGAAATCTTGGCGGATCGTCCACGCGTTTCTGCATTCATCAAAAATTCATATCAATTATGGATGGCGGCGCAATGGAATAAGCAAAGCGCGCAAGATGTGTTTTATGGCACAGGATGGATACATGATGTTTTGGGTCGTCAATTAGCACGCAAATCATGCATGTCCCATTGGCGCAATGCCAAGAAAACGGGTGAAGTTAATCAATTGATGGGGCCTGTCTCAACGGTTTTAGAGTACACGCGTGAAATTGCAGATAATTTACAAGATTACTTAAAAACAAAAACGGCTTATGATGCGCTTGTTGAGTTTCAAACACCAGGATTTGTAAATCCGTTGACCGATGAAGATTTAAAATCATTGCATGACATTGTAAAATCAAAACAAAGTGATGACCCTGTGGGTGATCATCCGCCAGTCCCCATTGCAACGCAGGATTATTTAATTGATAAAATGCTTCATCTGGCCGGAATAGACCAATCGAAAGTTGAAATTTTATACGAAACCGCACATCCTGCGTGTTTAGGATATGGTGGGCACACGCAAGGCGTGAAGTTGGGGGTAACGCGCGATCCGCATATGACCTCGATCAAAAGCCTGTTGACCAATTGGCATGAAATTGGTCATGCCGCATATCGCCAATCCATCCCCTATGGCAATTTTATTGCAGGCAGAGCCATGGATGAGGCCATGGCATTTCTGTTTGAATATTGGTTGGGATATTCCGATGATTTTATGCAGATGTTATTAGATGAAGGCTTGAGTGCATGCGGATATGACATGGCGATGTTAAAATCACATGCATCGGAAATCGTGCGAAACACCAAACGTATCGAAACCAATCCCATCCGTCATATTATTGATATTGATTTGTGCGAACAATTGGAACGGGCGTTGGTGAATGAAGAAATTGAAGCCGAAGATTGTGAAATCTTTTGGTCAAAAATTATCGAACCTTATGCAGATATTTTGCCCACTGATTATCCTTATTATTACGATGTTCATATGATGAGTGGAATTTATGGTGACAGGGCATGTTATACACCTGGATTATTGGCCGCCATTCAAATTGGTGAGGCAAAAAATGTCACGTTGAATAATTTTAATAATGTTGTGAGAAATATCGCCGAATCTGGTCATGCTCATTTTAGCGAGGCCGTTATTGATAGCACTGGACAGGCGTTATCTAAGGATGCTTTTTGGAAATGGAAAACAAAAAACTTAGAACAAATAAATATTTGACATTTTTATATCTTATGGTTAATTTTATAAAAAAGGAATATATCAATATGACATCAACAACCAAACTTGAGATTAGCCTCCCAACAGAAACAATAGAAAGATATGAAGAAATTGCTTTAAGCATGGGCGAAAAAAATACTAAAGAGGTCTTTAGAAAAGCAGTTTTAACCTTAGCTCTATTGCATGAAGAGGCTAAAAATGGCGCTGAAATCGTTTTGAAACAGCCAGATGGAACTTCTGAAAAATTAAATTTGTTTCCAAAGATTGCAGGTTAGAATTAAAACGTATCCACAAATTTTTTATAATTTATGTATATTTTTTAATTTCAAGGCTTCGATGAAACGAACATTCCAATGTTGAGTATAATTTTTCTCACATACGGTGCATGGCTTTTTATTTACGGCGCTTTCGCCCTTATCTACGGATGTGTTTATGTGCCCAATTTACAAAAAATGGGATGGCTTATTTGGTTTTTAATAATCATTCCACCGTTGAAATGTGATCCAATCTATCGGGGCAAAAGCCCGTTTGGTCACACTTTATTTTCATTAATTTACATTGCCGTTGGCGGAACATTAATTTATTTTAACGTTTAGGCCGCATCTCGCAAGCTCTCTGGAAAATAATCTTGCAATGATTTTACCTCAAAACCTTTCGATTTCATGGCACGGATTGCGCCAATGGCGGCTTTTGCCGCGGCTAAATT